>NZ_JBLTJC010000372.1:0-9898 GCF_048158785.1 Streptomyces colwelliae
GGGGAAGCACGGCCGGGGGATCCGGTTCGGGACGGGACGGCGGGTGCGCCTGGGGAGGCCGCGCCCAAGCCGTCGGAACCGGATCCTCCGGTGCCGGTCGCACCGCGTCCGGTGCCCTTGCGGGAGGCTCCGCTCAAAGGCCGGGTGGCCGTCGGGTAACAAAGTGGTGCGGCTCGGTAACGAAGTCGTTCCGGACGGCAATCCGCCTCGCTTCACCCTGGGAACGGCTGGATAAGATCGCCGGGCTGTAAGAAGGATCATGTTGCTACGGGGTGAAGTTTCCGATGAACGACACGAACACCGCGCAGACCATGTCTGCCGACACACACGAGGCCTCCGGTCACGGCAAGCACCGGGGCCCGGTCTCGGCCCAGGACGGCGATTCGGCCGCCCACGGCCGGCACCGCAAGCCGTCCGAGCAGTCCGAGCAGTCCCGGTACGCGTCCGTCTGACGACACGTCAGGCGCCTTGCGTCACCGAGCACGACACGGCCCCGCCCGTCTTCCGACGAGCGGGGCCGCCGCGTTTCCCACCGCTCCTACGACTCCTGCGCTCCGTCCGGCTCCCGCTTGAGCCCGAGCACCTCCGCCGCCGCGAACGTCTCGCCGTCCGGCCGCCGCGCGTAGTGCGGAGTGAGTACGGCGTCCAGTTCGTCGTAGCTGAAGACGTCCTGCTTGCTGTCGAACTTGGCCTGGACGTGCGGGCGTTCGACGATCGCGACCATGCCGCCGTGGACGACCAGCAGCTGTCCGTTGACGCGTTCGGCGGCGGGTGAGGCCAAGTAGCCGACGAGCGGGGCGACATGCTCGGGGGCCAGCGGGTCGAGGCCGTCGTCGGGCTCCTGGAAACCGGCGAAGACGTCCTCGGTCATCCGGGTGCGGGCGCGTGGGCAGATGGCGTTCGCGGTGACGCCGTACTTGGCGAGGGCGAGGGCCGTGGAGGTGGTCAGGCCGACGATTCCGCCTTTCGCGGCCGCGTAGTTGGGCTGTCCCGCCGAACCGGCGAGGTACGCCTCGGAGGAGGTGTTCACGATCCGGCCGTACACCGGTGCGCCGCTCGCCTTGGACCGCTCGCGCCAGTGCGCGGCGGCGAAGTGGGTCGTGTTGAAGTGGCCCTTGAGGTGGACCCGGATCACCGCGTCCCACTCGCCCTCCGTCATGGAGAAGACCATGCGGTCGCGCAGGATGCCCGCGTTGTTGACGAGGATGTCGAGCCTGCCGAACTCGGCGATCGCCAACTCGACCAGTTCGGCGGCCTGTTGGAAGTCGGCCACGTCCCCGGTGTGGGCGACGGCCCGGCCGCCCGCCTCGCGGATCTCGGCGGCGACCCGTTCGGCGGGGCCCGCGGAGGCCTCACCGGAGCCGTCCCGGCCCGGTTGTCCGTAGTCGTTGACGACGACGGCCGCGCCGAGCCGGCCGAGCTCCAGCGCCTCGGCCCGGCCGAGCCCGCGTCCGGCGCCGGTGACGATCGCGGAGAGGCCCTCAAGTGGCAGTGACGTCAAGGTCCTTTCAGACGACATCAAGGTCCTTTCAGCACAGGGGTATCGGGGTCAGATCTCGATGCACGTGCGCAGGGCCGTCCCCTGGCGCATCTGGTCGAGGGCCTCGTTGATGTCGGCCAGCGGCACGCGGTGGGTGATCAGGCTCTCCAGGTCGACGCGGCCCGCCCGCCACAGGGCGATCGTGCGCTCGTAGGAACGCAGCACGTCTCCCCCGCCGTACATCGAGGGCAGGATGCGCTTCTCGTCGAAGAACAGCTCGAACATGCTGAGTTGGAGGTAGTCGTCGAGGGCGCCCGCGCCGACGACGACGAGGGTGCCGCCGCGGCGGGTGTTCTCGTAGGCGGTGCGGGCGGTGGCGGAGCGGCCGACGACCTCGAAGACGTAGTCGAAGCCCTCGCCGCCGGTGACCTGTTGCTTGGCGTCGGGCAGTTCGTCCGGCGAGATCGCCCTGGTGGCACCGAACTTGAGGGCGGCCTCGCGGCGGGAGGCGACGGGGTCGACGGCGACGATCTCGGCGGCGCCCTTGAGCCGGGCGCCCTGGATCGCGGAGATGCCGACGCCTCCGCAGCCGATGACGGCGACCGACGAACCGGCCTCCACGTCGGCGGTGTTGAGGGCGGCGCCGAGTCCGGTGGTGACCCCGCAGCCGATGAGGGCGGCGATGTCGAAGGGCACGTCGTCGGGGATCGGGACGGCGCAGCCCGCGTCGACGACGACCTCCTCGGCGAAGGTGCCGGTGCCCGCGAAGCCGAAGACATCTCCGCCGGGGCGCTTGAAGTTGGGGGTGCCCGCGTTCATGAACCCGGCCAGGCACAGCTGGGTCTGGCCGCGCTTGCAGGCGGGACACACTCCGCAGGCCGGCAGCCAGCAGACGACGACCCGGTCACCGGGCTTCAAGTGGCTGACGCCCTCGCCGACTTCGAGGATCTCGCCCGCGCCCTCGTGCCCCGGGACGAAGGGCGCGGGCTGTGGCAGTACGCCGGCCATCGCGGACAGGTCCGAGTGGCACAGCCCCGTGGCGCGCACCCGGATCCTGACCCGGCCGGGCCCGAAGCCCGTCGCCTCGACGTCGTCGAGGACCTCCAGTTTGTCCTGGCCTATCTCGTGCAGTACGGCTGCGAGCATGATGCGGCTCCCCTCAACTCGGGCCTGGCTCAAGAGTGTTCGGCGGTCATTCGGGGTCAGGAGTGTTCGACGGTCGTGTCCGCGAGGACGGGTGCGTCGTCCCGCTCGACGGCGCTCACCGCGACCCGCACGGTGCCGGCTCCGGTGTCGTCCTGCCGCCACATGCGGATGCGCAGCGTCTCGCCGGGGAACACCACTCCGGCGAACCGTGTGTCGTAGGAGCGCACCCGGCTCACATCGCCGTCGAGCAGTGTGTCGACGACCGCCTTGAGCGTCATGCCGTAGGTGCACAGGCCGTGCAGGATGGGCCGGTCGAACCCGGCGAGCTTGGCGAACTCGGGGTCGGCGTGCAGCGGGTTCCAGTCGCCGGAGAGGCGGTAGAGGAGGGCCTGGTCCTCGCGGATGGCACGCTCAACCACCTTGTCGGGCTCGCCCGTTGGCGGTTCGAGGCGGGCGGAGGGGCCGCGGTCGCCGCCCCAGCCGCCCTCTCCCCGTACGAAGATCTGCGCGTCGTTGGTCCACAACGGACCGTCGGCGTCGGCGACTTCGGTGCGCATGACGAGGACGGCCGCCTTGCCCTTGTCGTAGACGGCGGCGATCTTGCCGGTGCTGATCGCGGTGCCCTGGGCCGGGATCGGGCGGTGCAGGCGCAGGGACTGGCCGCCGTGCAGGACGCGGGCGAGGTCGACCTCGACGCCGGGCATGGACAGGCCGCTGATCACGCCGGGTGAGCCGTTGCCCGCGACGGTGGCGAAACTCGGCAGGACGTGCAGCCGGGACTCCAGGGTGTAGCGCAGCTCGTCGGGGTCGGTCGCGGGGGTGCCCGCGCCGAGGCCGAGGTGGTAGAGCTGGACGTCCTTGGTGGTCCAGGAGATCTCGCCGGTCCGGGGTTCGGCCGCGAGGGCCTGGGCTGCGTCGATGGGCATGGGGCTCCTGATCGCCGGTGGTCGAAGACCTCGGTGCGGCCGTCCGCACCGTCGGCCGCACCGAGGTCGTCACGGGCCGACCTAGAACGCGTTCCAGTCCGGCGCCCTTCTGTATAGCCGAGCGCCCCGCACTTGTGAAGGCTCCTGACGGTGCGTCAGGTGGGTGTCGGCACCGGCGCCCGTACCGGCATCTGTTCCGGCGTCCGTTCCGGCACCCGTGACATTTGTCCTGCCCGAGTCCGTACATGCGCATCTGCCGGGCGAGGGGCGCGGATCCGTAGCGTCGTAGCCATGACACAGACAGGTGGGGCGGCGGGTGGGACGGCAGGCGGGACGTCGGACCGGTCAGAGCGTGCCGTGTCCTTCGCGGGGGCGGTCAAGACCTTCGGCGCGGTGCGTGCCGTGGACGGTGTGGACCTGGAGATCGGGCGCGGCGAGACGGTCGCGCTGCTCGGCCGCAACGGCGCGGGCAAGTCGACGGCGATCTCGCTGCTGCTCGGGCTGAACGCGCCCGACGCCGGCACGGTCGAACTGTTCGGCGCCGCCCCGGAGTTGGCCGTACGGAACGGACTCGTCGGAGCCATGCTCCAGGAGTCGCGGGCGGTGCCCCGGGTCACCGTCGGCGAGCTGGTCGCGTTCGTCGCCGGGCGCTATCCGGCGCCGATGCCCGTCGCGCGGGCCCTGGAGCTGGCCGGTATCGGCGAGCTGGCCGGGCGGCGGGTGGACCGGCTGTCGGGTGGGCAGACGCAGCGGGTGCGGTTCGCCGTGGCGCTGGCCGGCAACCCGTCGCTGATCGTGCTCGACGAGCCGACCGCCGCGCTGGACGTGGAGGCGCGGCACGCGTTCTGGCAGTCGATGCGGGCGTACGCGCGGCGCGGGCACACCGTCCTGTTCTCCACGCACTATCTGGAGGAGGCGGACGCGCACGCCGACCGGATCGTCGTCATCGACCGCGGCCGGATCATCGCGGACGGCACCGGCGAGCAGCTCAAACGGGCGGCCGGCGGCAGCCTCGTCTCCCTCGACCTGGCCGGCCGCGCCACCGATGACCTGGCCCAGCTGCCCGGCGTACGGTCCCTCGAAGTCCGCGGCGACCGCGCGCTGCTGCGCACCGACGACTCGGACGCGACCGTGATCGCCCTGGCCGCCCGCAACGCGATCCGCGGCCTGGAGGTCACCCCGGCCTCCCTCGACGACGCGTTCCTGGCGCTGACGGCACGTGAACTCGAACCCGAACCGGAGACGGTGTGATGCGCGACTGCCTGCGGCTCACAGGCCGCCGGACCACGCGTGACCTCGGCTCGGTGACCGGCGACACGGCCACGACCCGCCGCCGCGAAGCCACCCCGGCTTCCCCGAACAGCACCTTCCCCGCCCGCACCTCCCCCGACACGGAGACCGTCCGATGATCGACTACCTGCGCCTCGAAGTACGCCGGACCCTGCGCGACGTCGGCTTCGTGATCGGCGGTGTCGCAATGCCGGTGATGATGTACCTGCTGTTCACGAACCTCGGCGGTGACGACAGCGGCTACAAGGCCACGGCGATGGTCGGTATGGCCGCCTACGGCGCGGTCGGGTCCGCGCTCAACACCGGTGGCGGGGTCGCCGAGGACCGGGCGATCGGCTGGCTGCGGCAGTTGCGGGTGACGCCGATGACCCCGCGCCAGGTCGTGATCGGCCGGGCGCTGACCGGTTCGGTGACCGTGCTGCCCGCGATCGTCGCGGTGCTCGCGGCGGGCGGCCTGGTCAACGGCGTACGGCTGGACGCCTGGCAGTGGGCGGCGATCGCGCTGCTGCTGTGGCTCGGCTCGATCCCCTTCACCCTGCTCGGCCTCGGCAACGGCTACGGGCTCACCTCCCAGACCACCGGCGTCGCGAACATGGCCTGCAACCTGGGGCTCGCGGTGGTCGGCGGCCTGTGGTTCCCGGTCAGCCTCTTCCCCGGCCGGCTGCGCGCGGTCTCCGACTACACCCCCACCAACCGCTTCGCCGAGCTCGGCACCTCCGTCGCCGACGGGCACGCCCCGGCACTCGGCGCGATCGTGGTGCTGACCGCTTGGCTGCTCGCGTTCGGTTCGTACGCTGTGCTGGCGTACCGCCGGACCGGGCGGACCGTGTGACCGGGGGAGCGAGAGAGATGTCCTGGATGCGAGGGATCACCTGCCAGGTACGGCAGTGGCGGGCCGCGCGGGCCCAGTGGAAGGCCGACATGGCGGAGTTCAAGGTCGCGCAGAAGGAGGCCCGCCGCAGGGGCGAGTTTCCGGAGAACCCGGGTCCGCCGCCGACCGGCTTCACCCTGCTGCCCTGGCTGCTGATGGGCATGGGCTCCTTCTCCAACCTCCTCCAGGGCAAGACCCCCAACCCCTGGATCGGCGGCCTGGGCCTCTTCGCCTTCAACTCCCTCTACATCTATGTGGTGTTCCGCTCCTTCGTGAAGGAGAAGCGCCAGGCGGTCTCCACCCTGGTGGCGCTGATCGTGATGGGTCTGATCACCTGCGGGCTCGCCCTCGGCTACGGCGGCAGCTGGCTCTACTTCTTCCCGCTGCTCGGCCTCGCCACAGGCGCCGTCGTGCGCGGCCCGCGCCTCGGTCAGGTCGGCCTCGCGCTGACCGCACTCGCCGCCGCGGTCTCCGTGTACCGGGCGGGCTGGGCCGCGATCAACGTCGCCTACGGCACGTTCCTATCGACGATGGTGACCGCGGCGATCCTCTCCCTCTCCGAGGCCGTACGCGAACTGCGCGCCGCCCGCGAGGAGTTGGCCCGCCGCGCGGTCGAGAAGGAGCGGATGCGGTTCTCCCGAGACCTGCACGACCTGCTCGGGCACACCCTGTCGGTGATCGTCGTGAAGTCGGAGGCGGCCCGGCGCCTCGCACCCCGCGACATGGAGGCCGCGCTCGGCCAGATCACCGACATCGAAGCCGTGGGCCGGCAGGCGCTCACCGAGATCCGCGAAGCGGTGACCGGCTACCGCGAGGGCAGCCTCGCCACCGAACTGGACCGCGCCCGCTCCGCCCTGTCCGCCGCCGACATCGACCCGGTGGTCCGCCAGTCGGGCCCGCCGCTGACCCCGCAGACCGAGGCCCTGCTGGGCTGGGTGGTCCGCGAGGCGGTCACGAACGTCGTACGGCACAGCGGCGGGACCCGCTGCGAGATCACCCTCGACGGCGTCCTGGACCGCGCCCGCCTCACCGTCGCCGACGACGGCGCGGGGGACACGGGGGCGGCGACCGGTGCCGCCGAGGGCATCGGCGGCACCGGTCTGAAGGGGCTCGCGGAACGTCTCGCGGCGGCGGGCGGCTCCCTGCGGGCCGGCCCGTCACCGCACGGCGGCTTCACGGTCACCGCCGAACTCCCGGTGGAAGCCGCGGAGTTGACGTCCCATGTCGTGGCTACGGCGCCCAGGGAGCAGTGACGGCCCAGCTCACGTCGTCCGTCCACGAGGTGGCGTTGTCCCAGGTGTTGGAGCCGCCGTCACTCGCTATGTAGACGTTGAGGTTGTAGTGCCGGATGAACTTCGCCGGGTAGTTGTACGACGCGAACGAGGTGCCCGTGCCGCTCTTGCCGGTCGACGCGCAGAACGTGGCGTCCTGTCTGAACTGCGTTGTGCCGACCATGGGTTGTCGGTAGAGCTGGTAGTTGTAGTGCCGCAGGAAGTCACCGGGGTAGTTCCGTGACTCGAACGAATAGCAGGAGCTGTCGGCGAGGCCCCTGCGGACGATCCAGGTCGCGTCGCCCTTGTCGAGTGCCGAACTGCTCGACGTGACGGCCGAGACGACCGCCGCGTTGTTCTGGTGGCGGATGTAGTCGGCGGTGCAGCACGAGGTGGTCGCGCGCAGCGAGATCTCCGAACCGGCCGCCAGCGTCCCGGTGGTACCGGTCGAGCCGCCGTAGCCGACGGACACGATGTTCGCCTGTACGGAGTTGTCGGCGGCGTCCGTCGGTATGCCCGCGGTCATGACGCCCTCGAAGAACGAGCCGATGGAGCCGTTGCTGTTGTCCCCGCCGGTGCCCAGGACGATCGCGCCCTCCTGATGCATGGGCGAGTAACCACTCGCGGTGGGTTCACCCCCGGAATAGGTGGTCGTGAGACTCCCCGACTGCGCGTTTCCGTATTTCAGCGCGAAATGGTCCTGACCGTTGTTTTTCAGCAAAGCGGTGACGAACGGTATCGCCCCGGTACCGGTGTTCGCCGTGTTCTTGCTGTACCCGGAGTCCGATTGGAACAGCCCGTTCTCCAGGTCGGCCTGCACCCAGGGGCCGCTGCCGTAGCAGGGGGCGAACCAGCACTCCGTACCGAAGTTGATCGCGTCCATGTGACCGTTGCCGGTGTCCAGGTTGTTGGTCTCCGCGTTGCCGTAGTCGAAGCAGCAACTGCCGTTGACGTGGGTGCCCGAGGTCACCATGTACATCCCCTCGGCGGCGCCGTTGGTGGCCACGCCCGAGGTGGAGTTGTCGCGGTAGCCCATGCCGGCCGAGATCTCCAGGCCGTAGACCTGATGCCCGCCGACGGTCACCGGCAGCGCGTCCGCGGGCGCCCCGACATCGGCGGCGCCGGCCCCGCCCGCGCCCTCGATCGTGAGGTCGTTGTGGCGCGCGGACTGGTCGTAGATCTTGGTGATGATGCACGTCGTACCGGCACAGAACGAGTCCTGCGCCGCCGCGTTGGCATACCCCCCGGCCGCCAGCAGGCCGACGTTCGCGGTGGCGCTGTCGGAGGCCCGCTGCACCTGGTACAGCGAGCCGCTGTACGACGAGTAGAGCGCCCTGACGAGACTGTGCGCGGCGACGCAGGGTGTGCCGGCGGTGGCGTAGATGTCGCACGGCAGCGAGGTGGCGGCCGAGGCCTGCGGAACGCCGACGGCCAGCGCGACGACGGTCACGAGCGCGGACAGTGCGGCCAGGGTGGCGTTTCTCAGCCGGCGCGGCCGGGTGCGGAGGAATCTCAGGAACACGGTGCACCTCTTCTGTTGCGGGTAGGGCGGTGCGGGTGGAGTCGGGTACTTGGAGTTGGACCACGAACGACTCTGGTCGATATACCGAACGCTGTTCGATCGATATGCCGAACCCATTCGCGATCGAAATGTCGAACTGCCGAAAGTTTGTCGAAAGGTTTCCGGAATCGGCCCGGTACGGGAAATTCCAAGGGGATTGCGGAATGCCGAGGCGATTGTTTGCCCGCAGCGGGGGACCGTCAAGACTCGCGGACGCGAACAATGAAGAGTTTTTGATAACCGCCCCGGGTCTCCCCGGGCCTTACCCTTGCCCCGTGGATGAGATGCCCCGGGATCACCGGCCCGCCAGATCCGTCAGAGTGCTGCTCGCCGAGGACCAGGGCATGATGCGCGGCGCCCTCGCCCTGCTGCTCGGCATGGAGCCGGACCTGGAGGTCGTCGCCCAGGTCGGGCGGGGTGACACGATCGTGGACGCCGCCCTGACCCACCGCCCCGACGTCGCCCTCCTCGACATCGAACTCCCCGGCATGAGCGGCCTGGACGCCGCCGCCGAACTCCGCGAACAGGCCCCGGACTGCCGGGTGTTGATCCTCACGACCTTCGGGCGCCCCGGCTATCTGCGCCGGGCGATGGAGGCGGGTGCGGCGGGTTTCCTGGTGAAGGACGGTCCGGTGGAGGACCTGGCCGCCGCGATCCGCCGCGTCCTGACCGGCGAGACGGTCATCGACCCGGCACTCGCCGCCGCCGCGCTGAGCGCCGGCCCGAACCCGCTGACCGCCCGCGAGTGCGACGTCCTCAAGGCCTCGGTGGACGGCGCGACGGTCTCCGACATCGCCACGAAACTCCACCTCTCCGAGTCGACCGTCCGCAACTACCTCTCCTCGGCGATCGGCAAGACAGCCACCCGCAACCGCATGGAGGCGATGCGGGAGGCCCGGCAACAGGGCTGGCTGTAACCCCCCTGTTCCCCCGTCCTACGCTCCGGTCCCCCTGCGGAACAACGCCGTCCAGAGGAAGTCCTCCCCGAACCACGGCGACCCGTCCGGTTCGTCGCGCATCCGACGCAGCTCGACCACCTCCAACTCCCCGAATATCCAGCGCAGTTCATCAGCCGTGTAGGCCAACCCACCCTGAAGCCCGGAGCCGCGGTAGAGATCGATATCGGGCAACTCTGACCCCATGCCGCCGGCAGCGAAGCAGGTGAGCGCGAAGTACCCACCGGGGGCGAGGACTTGGTCCAGCAGGGCGAGGTAGCTGACGCGCCGCCGCAGACACGTCGACGAACGCCGCCCGCGCTACGAGGTCGACCCCGCCCAACGCCGCGATCTCACCGAGCGGTTCCTCGCCGCGGCGGCCGAGGGCGACCTGGCGGGCCTCATGGAAATGCTCGCC
>NZ_JBLTJC010000373.1:0-9835 GCF_048158785.1 Streptomyces colwelliae
ACGATGCGGCCGTGCCTCCACGGCGTTCCGGTCAGATCGCGCCGTCGATCAGCGCGGCGGCGGTGAACAGCTCCACGCCGACCGTGATCGCGGACTCGTCGGCGTCGAAGTCGCCCTGGGGGAGACAGCCAAACTCAGCGATCCGGCGGTCCGGGCGTTCGTCAGCGCCGTCAACGCCCATGACCGGGACGCCTTCCTGGCGCTGCTCGCGCCGGGCGCGACGATGGCGGACGACGGCTCCGACCGTGACCTCGCCGAGTGGATCGACCGGGAGATCTTCTCCTCCCACGGCCACATGCAGGTCGACCGGGAGTCCGACGGCGGCCGCGCCCTCCTCGCCCGCTACTCCAACGACGCGTGGGGCGAGATGCGCACCCGGTGGAGTTTCACGGTCGGCGAGGACGGCAGGATCGCCCGCTTCGAGACGGGCCAGGCCTGACCGACGTAGAAAGCTCCCGTAGAAAGCCGCCGTGGAAAGCAGAAAAGCCCTTGCCTTGAAGTGCGCTCCAACTCCTAGTGTCCACAGGCATGGAGACGAAGTCGAACATCAGGACCCTAGGACGCAGTGGCATCGACGTGAGCGCTCTCGGCTTCGGCTGCTGGGCGATCGGCGGTGAGTGGCAGGACACGAGCGGGCAGCCGCTCGGCTGGGGCAAGGTCGACGACGAGGAGTCCGTACGGGCGGTTCGGCGCGCCCTCGATCTGGGCGCGACGTTCTTCGACACCGCCGACACCTACGGCGCGGGGCACAGCGAACGCGTCCTCGGCCGCGCGCTCGGCAAGCGCCGGGACGATGTCGTCGTCGCCACCAAGTGGGGCAACGTCTTCGACGAGCAGACCCGCACGCTCACCGGCGCCGACGACTCCCCGGAGTACGCCCGCCGCGCGCTCACCGCGTCGCTGGAGCGCCTGGGCACCGACCACGTGGACCTGTACCAACTGCACCTGTCCGACGCCGACTTGGGGCGTGCCGCCCAACTCCGGGACCAGTGCGAGGAGTTCGTGCGGGAGGGGCTGATCCGCGCCTACGCCTGGAGCACCGACGACCCGGCCCGCGCCGCCGTGTTCGCCGAGGGGGAGCACTGCGCGGCCGTACAGCACGCGGCGAACGTGTTGCAGGACGCGCCTGAGATGTTCGCCCTGTGTGAGGAGTTGGGCCTGGCCAGCATCAACCGCAGCCCGCTCGCGATGGGCCTGCTCACCGGAAAGCAGGCGCCGGGACGGGAGTTGGAGGCCGGCGACATCCGCAACACGCCCCCGTCCTGGATGCAGGGCTTCAAACAGGGCGCGGGCGCCGACGAGGACTACGTCGCCCGCGTGGAAGCCCTGCGCGAGATCCTGACCTCCGAGGGCCGTACGCCGGCCCAGGGCGCCCTCGCCTGGCTCTGGGCCCGCAGCCCGCGCACCGTCCCGATCCCGGGCTTCCGCTCGGTCACGCAGGCGGAGCAGAACGCGGGCGCCATCGCGAAGGGGCCGCTCACCGCCGGGCAGTTGGTCGAGATCGACCGCGTGCTCGGCAGGTGAACGGCCCCGGCGGGACGAACAGGTGGGCTCAGTAACCCTGGTTGCCGTGTTCCGCGTACTGCTGCTGAGGGGTGAACTGGCCGTTGCCGCGGCCCTGTTCGGTGAGGGTGATCTGGCCGGCCTTGATGGTGGCCAGGCGCGGGGCCCGGCGGGCGATCGACGAGTCGTGGGTGACCATGATGAAGGTCAGCCCGTACTCGTGCCAGAGGCCTTCGAGCAGGCCCATGATGTCGTCGCGGGTGCCTTCGTCGAGGTTGCCGGTGGGCTCGTCGGCGAGGAGCACCTTCGGCTTCTTGACCAGCGCGCGGGCGATCGCGACGCGCTGCTGCTGACCGCCGGAGAGTTCGGACGGGGCGTGCTTGAGGCGGTCGCCGAGGCCGACCGACGAGAGCGCCTCGGCGGCCCGCTCGCGGCGCTCGGCGGGCTTGACGCCGAGCGGGACGAGGGCGGTCTCGACGTTCTCCTGCGCGGTGAGCGTCGGGATGAGGTTGAAGGACTGGAAGATGATGCCGATCTTCTCGGCCCGCAGCCGGGTCAGCTTGGCCTCGCTGATGGTGGCGAGGTTGACGCCGTCCAGCTCGACACTGCCCTCGGAGGGCCGGTCCAGGCCGCCGATCATCTGAAGCAGCGTCGACTTGCCGCCGCCGGTGGGGCCCTGGATGACGAGCTGGTCGCCGTCCTCGATCGTGAGGTCGACGCCGCGCAGCGCCTCGACCGTCTCCTTGCCCCGCGAGTAGCGCTTGGTGACGCCGGTGAGCTTGTACATGGGATCTCCGTCGATACGTCTGTGAAGAAGAGGGTCGGGGCGCCGCCGCCCGGGGGGAACGGTGGCGGCGCCCCGGATCAGGGGGTGCGGCGCGGTCGGCGGCGGGCGGCGTTACGAGCCACCTCCGCCGGACCACGCCACCACGGCCGCGCTACGACACGCTGCGCAGCGCGTCCGCCGGACGCATCCGCGAGGCACGCCAGCCGCCCATCGCGCCGGCGATCAGGCCGCCGGTGACGGCCAGGCCCACCGCGAGGGCGATCGTGGTGAGCGAGACCGGCGCGTTCAGGGCGATCTCCAGGGTGTTGGAGGTGGCCTGCTGGCCGGGGCCGCCGCCCTGACCGCCGCCGGGACCGCCCTGGCCGCCGCCACCGCCGGTGGAGCCGAGCTGCGCGGTCAGCTTGGGGCTGATCGCGGTGACCGTGTAGGCCGCCAGGAGGCCGAGGGCGATACCGAGGCCGCCGCCGATCAGACCGTTGACCATGGACTCGCCGACGACCTGCCGGGTCACCTTGCGGCTCGGCCAGCCGAGCGCCTTCAGCGTGCCGAACTCACGCACCCGGCGCGAGACCGCCGACGAGGTGAGCAGCGCGGCGACGAGGAACGCGGCGATCAGGACCGCGATCGACAGCCACTTGCCCACGCTGGTCGCGAGGTTGGAGGCGGTGGACAGCGAACCGGACACGGTGGACGCGAGGTCGGCGGAGGTGGTGACCGTCGTACCCGAGATGTTCTTCTGGATGGTGGTCTTGACGGTCGAGATCTGCTTGGAGTCGGTCGCCTTGACGTAGATCGTGGTGACCTTGTTCTTCGAGTCGCCCAGCGTCTGCGCCTGCTTCAGCGGCACGTACACGTCGATCGTGGACTCGCTGCTGTTGGGCGTCGCGATGCCGATGACCGTGAACTTGGTGCCGGAGATCGAGAAGGTCGAACCGACCTTGTACTTCTTCGTCTTGGCGTACGACTTGCTGACGACCGCGACCTTCGCGTTGGTCTGCGCGGTCGTGAACGTCTTGCCGGTGGTGATCTTCGACGTGGACAGCGGGCCCAGCGTCTGGTTGGTGACGTCGATACCCGCGACCGAGTACGAGTTCACGTTGAAGTTGGCGCCGCCGCCCTGGACCTGCGGCGCGGCGGTGCTGCCGGTGCCGGTGCCGCCGCCGGGGCCGCCCTGCTGCGAGGAACCCGAAGAGCCGGACGTGGTGGAGGACTTGGCCTTGCCCTGGGTGAAGGAACCGTCGACCTTGGTGACGTTCAGGGTGAGCGCGCCGACCGCGGTGGACACGCCCTTCTGCGAGGCGACCTTCGTGACCAGGGAGGACGCGAGGGCCTGACCGCCCTGCGTGTTCACCCGGTCCGTGCTCTGCGAGGTGCTGCTGGAGGAGGTGGCGCCGAACTTGAAGCTGGGACCCTGCGAGCTGCCGGCCTTGGGGGCCGATTGCGCCTTGGTCACGGTCATGTCAGTTCCGAGACCGTAAAGAGACTTGAGGACCTTGTCCTGAGCCTGATTCATGCCGGCCGTCACCGAGTTGACGGTGATGACCAGCGCGATACCGAGCGCCAGACCCATCGCGATGACCAGGGCCGCCTTCTTGCGCCGGCCCAGCTCGCGCTTGAGATAGATGCCAAACATCCCATTCCCCAAAGGTTCTTGGCGCCCGCTGTGGGCGCGGCCACAAGCTATGGAGAAACCTTTGAGTCGACCTGAGTAAAGGATGTGTCTGGCCTGAGAAAAAGGGGTCCGAAATCAGAATTGCGTCAGACAGCTCATTCCTAAGCTGTGGAGGGTCTCCTGCCAGGAAACCCCTGTTCAATGGCCTGCTGACATGGGGTGTCGATCATCCCTTCGACGCCCCGCCGCGGACCCCGCCGTGTACGCGCGCGGCCTCATTTTGTACGGTCCCGGGATGCGCGATTCCTCTCGGCTCACCCGGCGTGCCGCCCTCGGCCTGACCGCCGCCGCTCTTCCCCTGGCGGCGGCCGCTCCCGCGTCCGCGGCGACGGTGATAGGCGGTGAGCGTCTGGCCCGCGACGGGATCCAGGTGGGCGATGCCTCCGGTCTGCCCAAGAAGCTCACCGCCCGCTCCTGGCTGATCGCCGACCACAAGACGGGCGAGGTGCTCGCCTCGTACCGCGCGCACCAGCGCCTCGCGCCCGCGTCCACGCTGAAGATGCTGTTCGCCGACACCGTGCTGGGGAAGTTCGAGCGAACCCGCACCTACCGGGTGACCGACGCGGATCTCGCCGACGTCCCCTCCGGCTCCAGCCTCGTCGGCGTGAAGCCCGGGATCCTGTACAGCGTCCACCAGTTGTGGCAGGGCGTCTTCTTGCGGTCCGGCAACGACGCCGTGCACGTGCTGGCCCACATGAACGGCGGGATCGCGCGGACGGTCGCCGAGATGCAGGCCAAGGCGAAGGACCTCCAGGCCCTGGACACGCACGTGGTGAGCCCGGACGGCTTCGACCATCCCGGGCAGGTCTCGTCGGCGTACGACCTCACGCTCTTCGCCCGGCACGGGCTGCACGACGACGACTTCAGCGCCTACTGCTCGACCAGGACCGCGAACTTCCCGGCCGGCGGTAAGAAGACCTTCCAGATCCAGAACACCGACCGCCTGCTCAGCGGCGCCTACGGACTGCGCCCGTACCGGGGCATCATCGGCGTGAAGAACGGCTACACCAGCCACGCCGGCAACACCTTCACCGGCGCCGCCACCCGCGACGGCCGCACCCTCCTGGTCACCGTGATGCACCCCGCGAACGGCGGCAACGAGGTCTACAAGGAGACCGCCGCGCTCCTCGACTGGGGCTTCGGCAAAGGGAGTTCGGCCCCGGCGGTGGGCGCGCTGGTCGATCCGCTGAGCGAGGGCGGGGCGGTCGCGAGCCCGACACCGTCGGGGAAGGGCACCAAGGGGGCGCCGGGCGCCACCGGTGCCGCGGCGGCCTCGTCGGACGGTCCCTCGCCCTGGCCCCTGCTGGGCGGCGCGGCGGGTGCGGTCGCGGTGTTCACGGGCGGCGCGTTCGCGCTGCGCAGGCGACGGGCGGCCGTAGCGGCGGCCAAGTCCCGGGAACTCGACGGGAGTTGATGTGACGCGACAGCCGCTCCACGGTCCGGTGCGTAACCCGCGGTCCCACGCGGGCTCCACCCCCACCCGGGCCGTGGAACGACTGTCGCCTCTCCCCCCTCGGTGTGGCCTGCGGAACCAAGGGCTCCGGAAGTGCGGAAGCCCCGTGCTCCAAGTGTGAAGCTTTGGTGGAGGAGAGTTGAGCATAGGTCAGCAACCGGGCGCAATGGCGCGGATGGTCAAATTCCGTTTGTGCGAATCGACTTAGCCGCGGCCCACATACGGCATCGCGGTCGCCAACACCGTCGCGAACTGCACATTCGCCCCCAACGGCAGCTCCGCCATGTGCCGCACGGTGCGCGCCACATCCGCGACATCCATCACCGGTTCCGGGGCGACCGCCCCGTTGGCCTGCAACGCCCCGGTCTCCATCCGCGCCGTCATGTCGGTCGCCGCGTTCCCGATGTCGATCTGCCCGACCGCGATCGAGTACGGCCGCCCGTCCAGCGACAGCGACTTGGTGAGCCCCGTCAGCGCGTGCTTGGTCGCCGTGTAGGCCACGGAATGCGGACGAGGCGTATGGGCGGAAATGGACCCGTTGTTGATGATCCGCCCACCCTGCGGCACCTGCTCCTTCATCCGCCGGTACGCCGCCTGCGCGCACAGGAACGCGCCGTTGAGGTTGGTGTCCACCACGTGCCGCCACGCGTCGTACGGCAACTCCTCCACCGGCACCCCACCGGGCCCGAAGGTCCCCGCGTTGTTGAACAGCAGGTCGACCCGCCCGAACCGCTCCACGGTGGCGTCGAACAGCCCGTCCACGTCCTCCGGCCGCACCACATCCGTCGCTACGGCGATGCAGGCGCCCTCGGGCACCAGCGCGGCCGTCTCCTCCAGCGTCCCGGTGCGGCGGCCGGCCAGCGCCACCGACCAGCCCGCGCGCAGCAGTTCCACGGCGACCGCGCGGCCGATGCCGGAGCCGGCACCGGTCACCACGGCGATCCTCGACGATTCCTCAGCGTTCATGGCCGCAGCCTACGAGTCACCCTTCTTGCGGGTACCGCACGCCGATCCGCTCCCGGACCGCGTCCAGCGTCCGCATCACCGCGAGGGTGCCCTCCAGCGGCACCAGCGGCGACTCGCTCTCACCGGCCCGCAGCGCCCGCATCACCTCCGACGCCTCGTGCCGCAGCGTGTTGCGGGGCCCGTCCGCCGGGTCGAGGACGAACTCCTCGGGGTCGCGCCCGTCCCGGTGCAGCACGAACCGCTCCGGGTGGAAGAAGCCGTCCGGGATGTCGATCCGGCCCAGCGAACCGGTCACCGACGCCGAGGTCCCCGTACCGCCGACGATCGAGCAGTGCAGCGCGGCCAGCGCGCCGCTGTCCCAGGAGAACAGGGCCGCCGTCTGGAGATCGGCCCCCTCGGGGGAGAGCACGGCCGACGCCTTCACGTCGGCGGGCTCACCGAGCAGCAGATGCGCGAACGACACCGGGTACACCCCGAGGTCCAGCAGCGCGCCCCCGCCCTGTGCCGGGTCGCGCAGCCGATGTGAGGGCGGGAAGGGCCCCGCGAGCCCGAAGTCGGCCTGGACGGTGCGCACTTCACCGATCGCACCGTCGTCGACGAGGGACTTGAGCCGCCGTACCAGCGGATTGCAGTACATCCACATGGCCTCCATCAGGAAGCTGCCGCGCTCGCGGGCCAGGGTCACGAGTTCCCCGGCCTCGCGGGAGTTCAGGGTGAAGGCCTTCTCGACGAGCACGTTCCGCCCGGCCTCCAGGCAGAGACCGGCCGCCGCGCGGTGCGCCGAGTGCGGGGTGGCGACGTACACGATGTCGAGGTCCGCGTCGTTCGCCAGCGCGTCCCAGCCGCCGTAGGCCCGCTCGATCCCGAACCGTTCCGCGAACGCCTTCGCCGAGGCCTCCGTCCGCGAGGCCACCGCGACCAGCTCGGCGTCCGGCAGATCGACGAGCTCCGCCGCGAACGCGGCCGCGATCCCACCGGTGGCCAGGACTCCCCAGCGCACCCTCTGCTCCGTCATCGCGGCCCCACCCTCGCTCACCAGACCCTCGGCACCCTGTACGAGCTGAGAGCATAGGTGGCGGATCACCCGGAGAGGGAGGGGCACATGCCCGAGCAGGAGGCGCAGGCGCAGGCCGTGCCGCAGTCCGCCGTACCGTCGTCGCTCAGGGCGACCCGTCGCGCGGGCCTCCTCGTCATCCTCATCCTCGGCGGCCTCACCGCGACCCCACCGCTGTCGATGGACATGTACCTCCCCGCGCTCCCGGCGGTCACCCGCGCCCTGCACGCCCCCGCCGCGACCGTCCAGCTCACGCTCACCGCCTGCCTGGCGGGTATGGCCCTGGGCCAGTTGGTGGTGGGCCCGATGAGCGACAGGTGGGGCCGCAGACGCCCGCTGCTGACCGGCCTGGCGGTCTACGTCGTGGCGACGGCCCTGTGCGCGATCGCGCCGAACGTCGAATCCCTGGTCGCCTTCCGGCTGGTCCAGGGCCTGGCGGGCGCGGCCGGAATAGTCATCGCGAGAGCGGTCGTACGCGACCTCTACGACGGCGTGGCGATGGCCCGCTTCTTCTCCACCCTGATGCTGGTCTCCGGGGTGGCCCCGGTCGTCGCGCCGCTGGTGGGCGGCCAGATCCTGCGGGTCACGGACTGGCGGGGCGTGTTCGTGATCCTGACCTTCGTCGGTGCGGCCCTCGCCGTCCTCGTCTGGACCCGCCTCCCCGAGACCCTCGCCCCGGAGGACCGCCACGGGGGCGGCACGGCGGAGGCCCTCCGCTCGATGCGTACCCTCCTCGCGGACCTCCCCTTCACGGGCTACATGCTCACGGGCGGCTTCGCCTTCGCCGCGTTGTTCGCGTACATCTCGGCGTCCCCCTTCGTCGTCCAGGAGATCTACGGCGCCTCCCCGCAGACCTTCAGCCTCCTCTTCGGCATCAACTCGGTCGGTCTGGTGGCGGTGGGCCAGATCAACGGAAAGCTGCTGGTGGGCAGGGTCTCGATGGACAAGGTCCTGGGCGCGGGCCTGGCGGTGGTGGTGCTGGCGGCGACGGCGCTGCTGCTGATGGCGACGGGAACGTTCGGGGACGTGGGCCTGGCCCCGGTGGCGGCCGGGCTCTTCGTCCTGATGTCGGCGATGGGCGTGACGCTCCCGAACGCCCAGACCCTGGCGCTGATGCGCACCAGGCACTCCGCGGGTTCCGCCTCCGCCCTGCTGGGTACGTCGTCCTTCCTGATAGGCGCGGTGGCGTCCCCACTGGTCGGAATCGCGGGCGAGCACACCGCCGTCCCGATGGCGGTCGTCCAACTGGTGGCCGCACTGGTGGCGGTGGCCTGCTTCGTGGGAATGTGCCGTCCTTGGAACACACGTACGACCGCGGAGGGAGTGGGGAGCTGAGCGCCCCGAGACTGCGCAACGACACACCGGAACGGGCCGGCCTCGACCCCGAGGAACTCCGCCACCTGATCGGGGACGTCCACGCCCTCACCACCGGCGACCGCCCCTGGGCGGCGGGCATCGTCGTGGTCGCCGGCCGCGGCCCGGTGATCGCCGTGGAGGAGGCGGCGGGCTGGGCCGTACGGTATTCCGCCTACGACCCGGAGACGGACCGGGGCATCGAACTGCCCCTCGCCTCCCGCGTCCCGGCGACGGTGGACACCCCCTTCGACCTGGCCTCCCTCACCAAACTGTTCACGGCGGTGGCCGCGATGCAGCAGATCGAGCGGGGCACACTCGGCATAGACGCCAGGGTGGGCGCCTATCTGCCGGACTTCCGGGCCGCCGCCCGGCACGGCATCACCGTCCGCCAACTCCTCACCCACACCTCGGGCCTGCGCCCCGAACTCCCGCTCTACGACTGCGCGGACGACGCGGAACGCCTGGCGATGCTGCGCGCGGAGGCGCCGGTGGCGGAGCCGGGCGAGTACGTCTACTCGGACCTGAACCTGCTCCTCCTCCAGTCCGTCCTGGAACGCATCAGCGGCCGCACGCTCGACGTCCTCATCCACGACGGCATCACCCGCCCGCTCGGCATGACGTCGACGGACTTCGGCCCGTGCCCGGGCGCGGCGGCCACGGAGGACCAACGCCGCCCCTGGGCCAAGGCCGACCGGGGCATGCTGCGGGGCGTCGTCCACGACGAGAACGCGTGGGCACTGGGTGGCGTGGCGGGCCACGCGGGCCTCTTCTCGACGGGCCGCGACCTGGCGATCTTCTGCCGCACGTTGCTGGCGGGCGGTTCCTACGGCCCGGCCCGCATCCTGGGATCCGACTTCGTGGAGTTGCTGCTGACCCCGCCCGGTCTGGGCTTCGGGGTCGATCAGGCGTGGTTCATGGGGGAGTTGGCGGGGCGCGGCGCAGTGGGGCACACGGGCTTCACGGGGACGTCGCTGGTACTGGACCCGGCTACGGACACGTTCTTGGTGCTACTGGCCAACACCGTGCATCCGAGGAGACGGGGGG
>NZ_JBLTJC010000374.1:0-9832 GCF_048158785.1 Streptomyces colwelliae
GCCCCCAGACCCCCATCGGCCCTGAAGGGGCCTCGTCCTCAAACGCCGGACGGGCTGGAGGGTGCCGGCCTGCGTTGGAGAGGCGCCGGACAGGCTGGATAGTGCCTGCCCGCGTCCGAGAAGTGCCGGCGAGGCTGAGAATCAGCCCGTCCGGCACTTGGTGGCAGCGCGCGTCAGCCGCCCAGCTCCTGATGGCGGGCCGCCAGTGTCGCCGCCCCCTGCTCCGTCAGTGAGCCGAACAGCCGCAAGCGCGAGATCCCACCATCCGGATAGATGTCCACGCGTGCGTGCGTGCCGATCGCCGGGGTCGGGAGCACGAAGCGGTGGTTCGTGTCGGGCTGGAGGCGGGTGCGCGGGAGGATCTCGGTCCAGTCGCCGGTCTCGCCGTCACGTACCGACACCGACGCCCAGCCCGCGCTGTTGCCCTTCAGGTACGCCGTGTCGATCTCCAGGGCGCGGATCTGGGACTGGGCCGCCAGGCGGTAGCGGATCCAGTCGTTGCCCTGGTCGCGGCGGCGGCGGGTTTCCCAGCCGTCGTCCATCTTGCGGGAGCGGCCGGGCTGGATGGTGTTGCTCGCGGGCGAGTAGAAGAGGTTGGAGGCGTCCTCGGCGCCGCCGCCGTTCTCCAGGGCGACCACGTCGAAAGTACCCAGCGCCGCCAGCCAGTCGGGGTCGGGGACGACCTCGCCGTAGACCCGGAGGCGGGCGATGCCGCCGTCGGGGTGCTGGTTGACGCGGATGTGCGTGAAGCGTTGTTCGGTCGAGACGGAGAAACCATTCGCCGCGTGGCCGCCGACCGGCGTGCGGGGGACCAAGGGTGTCCACTTCACGTCGTCGGCGAGCAGGTCCTCGGGGGACGGGGAGCCCGGGAGCGAGGTGCCCTCCACCGACACCGCCTGCGGGTAGTTGCCTCGGAAGTGGGCCGTGTCCACCACGATGCCCCGGATGACGCCGGGGGCTCCGAGGCGGACCAATGCCCAGTCGTGGTCCTCCGCCGTCGGCCAGGGGTGCTCGGCCGAGGCGCCGCGGCGGCGGCGGGTCTCCCAGCCGTCCATGATCTTGCCCTTGTGACCGAAGTGCTCGGGGTCGAACTCCGCGGGCCCGGGCACCAGGAGGTTCTCGCGCTGGGCGAAGAACTCGTCGTTGGCGGCGATGACACCGGCGCCGAGCTGCCGGTCGGCGAGGTTGGCGTACTGGGTGAAGGGGAAGTCGGCCGTGCGGTAGTCCGCGTACGGGTCACCGCCTCCGTAGGGGTTCGCGTCGCCGGTGAAACTGGGAATCGCCGTCACTGCTGGGTCTGCCTTTCGGGAGTCGGCCGCTGCGGGTGCGGGGGGGGGAATCAGGGGGTACGGGTCAGGAGTTGGCCCTTCGGGTCGGTGAACTCGCCGTCCAGCACGATGCGTTCGCCGCGCAGCCACGTCGACTTCACGACGCCGCTGAGGGTCTTTCCGGCGTACGCCGTGACACGGTTTCGGTGTTGCAGGGCCACGGGGTCGACGGTGAACGTCTCCTCGGGCGCGAGGACCGCGAAGTCCGCGTCGCGGCCCGCCTCGATGGCGCCCTTCTGGTCAAGTCCAGCCAGCTGCGCCGTCCTTGAGGACATCCAGCGGACGACGTCCGTGAGGTCGTGGCCGCGCTTGCGCGCCTCCGTCCACACCGCCGCCAGGCTCAGCTGGAGGCCGGAGATGCCGCCCCACGCCGTGGCGAAGTCGTCGGTCTTCAGGTCGGCCGTCGACGGTGAGTGGTCCGTCACCACGCAGTCGATCGTGCCGTCGGCCAGTGCCTGCCACAGGAGGTCCTGGTTGGCGGACTCGCGGATGGGCGGGCAGCACTTGAACTCGCTTGCGCCGTCCGGGACTTCCTCGGCCGTGAGGGTCAAGTAGTGGGGACACGTCTCGACGGTGATGCGGACACCCTCGGCCTTCGCGGCGGCGATGAGCGGGAGTGCGTCGGACGAGGACAGGTGGAGCACGTGCACGCGCGCGTTGAGGCGCTTCGCCTGCGCGATGAGCCCCGCGATGGCCGTGTCCTCGGCGTCGCGCGGGCGGCTGGCGAGGAAGTCGGCGTACTTGGGGCCGCCCTGCTGCGGGGCCGCTTCGAGGTGGTGCGGGTCCTCCGCGTGGACGATGAGCAGGCCGTCGAAACCGGCGATCTCGGCGAGGGACAGGGCGAGTTGGTCCTGGTCGAGGTGCGGGAACTCGTCCACGCCGGACGGGGACAGGAACGCCTTGAAGCCGAAGACCCCGGCGTCGTGCAGCGGGCGCAGGTCCTTGACGTTGTCGGTCAGGGCACCGCCCCAGAAGCCGACGTCCATGTGGGCTTTCGTCGCCGCGACTTCCTGCTTCGTACGGAGGTTGTCGACCGTCGTCGTCGGCGGGAGGGAGTTGAGCGGCATGTCGATCAGGGTGGTGATACCGCCGGCCGCCGCCGCGCGCGTGGCGGTCCAGAAGCCCTCCCAGTGGGTGCGCCCGGGGTCGTTCACATGGACGTGGGTGTCGACCAGGCCGGGCAGCAGGACGTCGTCGCCGAAGTCCTCGAACCGTGCCCCGGACGGGACTTGGGCGTCGTACGGGAGGACGGCCGTGATCTTTCCCCCGGCGACGGCGACCGCCGCCGCGCGTGTCCCCTCGGGAGTGATGACACGTGTGGAGCGCACCACCAGTTCAGCGTCGGACACCCGGACCCCTCTCTCTGCCGCCGTTGCCACTTCCGTTACTTCCGGGAAACGGGATTTACGTCCACGTAACGGGATTCAACGTTCTGTTGAAGGAGTCTTCACTCCCGCTCCCGTACCGTCAAGGGCACACTTCTCCACGATGCGCTTCACGCGCACACTCTGGACGTTTCCACAAAGCGGAATTAAACTTCCGGCAAGCAGAACGTAGCTACGCACAGGCGGGGAGTCAACCGACCCCCGGGTAGGCTTCAGCCCTTCCCGCCCGTGCCGAAAGGAACGCGCCGTGCCGCCGTCCAGCGCCAGCACCACCGATTCCACCAAGTCCGCCACCGGTGGTGTCCAGTCCCTCGAGCGCGCCTTCGACCTGCTGGAGCGGATGGCCGACGCGGGCGGTGAGGTCGGCCTGAGCGAGCTCTCCGCGAGCAGCGGCCTGCCGCTCCCCACCATCCACCGCCTGATGCGCACGCTCGTGGTCTGCGGTTACGTCCGTCAGCAGGCGAACCGCCGGTACGCGCTCGGCCCGCGCCTGATCCGCCTCGGCGAGTCCGCGTCCCGGCTGCTCGGTACCTGGGCCCGCCCCTATCTCGCCCGGCTGGTCGAGGAGACCGGCGAGACGGCGAACATGGCGCTGCTCGACGGCGACGAGATCGTGTACGTCGCGCAGGTGCCGTCCAAGCACTCGATGCGCATGTTCACCGAGGTCGGCCGGCGCGTCCTGCCGCACTCCACCGGCGTCGGCAAGGCCCTGCTCGCCAACACCCCGGACAACGAGGTGCGCGCGCTGCTCGCCCGTACCGGCATGCCCGCCGCGACCGAGAAGACGATCACCACGGCGGACGGTTTCCTCGCGGCGCTGGAGGACGTGCGCCGCCTCGGCTACGCGATCGACGACAACGAGCAGGAGATCGGCGTGCGCTGCCTCGCCGTGTCCGTGCCCAACTCCCCCACCGCCGCCGCGATTTCGATCTCGGGCCCGGCGGGCCGGGTCACCGAGTCGGCGACCGAGAAGATCGTGCCGGTGCTCCAGCAGGTGGCCGGCGAACTGTCGGAGGCACTGGCCAGCCAGAACCCCGCGTGAGCGCCGTGCAGTTCTGGCCCGGCCGGTACACCGACCGGCACGGCAACGAGGCCGTCGTCTTCGAGTCGGACGGCCGGGAGTCGATCCGCACGACGATCCGGGGTGTCCGCTTCGAGGGCGACAGCATGGACGACCTCGGCGCGCTCGGCGGCGAGCCGCCCGAGGCCCCGTTCACCTTCTTCGACGGGGCGCTGTGCGCCTGCCTCCTGGAGTGGGAGGTGCCGATGCCCGTCACGGTCGAGGGGCAGGGCGTACGGACGGCGGTGCTGGACTGCGCGCTGTGGCTCGGGGCGCCGGCCGGACCGGGCAAGGGCCTGGAATTCGAGCGGCTGTTCACCATCCTGCGCCTGGACGGGCACGAGCACCTCACCACGGAGGACCATGACACCTTCGAGGACGCCCTGAACGACCTCCAGCGCTGGCTCCTCCCGGCAGGCGTACGGCTCCGGGCCTGCGTCGCGTGCGCCTGGTCCGACTACAGCCCGGCGGGCAACGGGCTCATGGCGGGGCTCGCCTGTTTCCGTGACGCCAAGGACCGCTACCGCCAGGTCGACGGGAAGCACGGCCCGACGGGCATCTTCGCCGTCTGGCAGGAACTCACCGAGTTCGTCCAAGAGACCTGGCTGTGCGGGGAGTTCGAGCACCGGGCCGGGGACACGGGCTACCGTGGATCGTTCCCGGCGCGCCCCTTGTCGTGAACTAGCCCTGCCCGCCCCGGGGTTGACCGAACAGGTCCACGGCGTTGCGTACGTCCGTCAGACCCCTCGCGAGTGCGCTCACCGAGCCGATCGCGCCGGCGATCAGGAGCAACGAGCGGCGCAGGCGCGGGATTTCGGGGATACCGTCGATGGTCATCGCGGCCAGCGCCGCGAGTTCGTCCTCGGCGATGACCCGGTCGGGGAACTCGGCCGGATGCGCGGCCAGTTCGCGGCGCAACCGGGACACCGCGGTCCGCAGTTCCGCCACCCTCGGATCCTCGTCGCTGCCGGTCACTGGCCTCTGCCCCAAGCTCCGCAACACAGCTCTCCCCCCTCGCACGTCTTCGTGCGCAAGAACTTTGTGATCCCGCCGCGCGCACCCCGCAACACTGGTCGGGCGCCGAGGGACGCGGGCCAGTAAACGCCACCCGGTACGGGGTGCGCCACTCCACGGACCGAAATTAAGTCTGAGGATTCCCTGCGGTCGCCGCCGCTTCAGGTATGCAGGAGGTATGACGCGAAACGAAGACCAGGTCGCCGGGCTGCTGCTCGCCGCGGGAGGCGGCCGGCGGCTCGGCGGGCGGCCCAAGGCGCTGCTACGACACCGGGGGCGGCCCCTCGTGGAGCACGCGGTCGGGGTCCTGCGCGCGGCGGGCCTCACCCGCGTCCACGTGGTCCTGGGGGCGCGCGCCGACGCCGTACGGGAGCAGGCGGAGCTGGCCGGGTGTGTGCTCGTGGAGAACCCGGAGTGGGAGCAGGGGATGGGGTCCTCGCTGCGGGCGGGGCTCGACTCGCTCTCGGGCACGGGGGCGCGGGCGGTGCTCGTGTCGCTCGTCGACCAGCCCGGGATCGGCGCGGAGGCGGTGGCGCGGGTGCTCGCCGGGTTCACCGGCACGGACTCACTCGTCTCGGCCGCCTACGACGGGGTACGCGGGCATCCGGTGCTGTTCGGTGCCGCGCACTGGGCCGGGATCGCGGAGAGCGCGACCGGGGACCGGGGGGCGCGGGCATATCTCAAGGCGCACGCGGACGCGGTCACGCTCGTCGAGTGCGGGGATGCGGCGCGGCCGTACGACATCGACACTGAGGCGGACCTCGTCCACCTTGAGTGAGCGGGGTGGCACTGAGCGCCACTTTGGCTCGATCCGGAGAATCTCGACGTCAACAAACCATTGAACTTCCACGATGAGGAAACTAGTATCCACTGTTCAGAAGCGCCCGACGGCCCCTCGGGTGCTCCCAGCCCTACCCGGGTCACCTGGCACCCGGTGCCTCGCTCGCTGAAGGAAGTGACAGTTCATGTCCGCACCAGCGCCGTCCTCGCCGGTCATCGTCGACGCCGAACCCCTGCCCCGACAGGACGAGGTCCTCACCGACGAGGCCCTCGCCTTCGTGGCCGAGCTGCACCGCCGGTTCACGCCCCGCCGGGCCGGACTCCTCGCCCGCCGGGCCGAGCGCCGCGCGGAGATCGCCCGTACCTCCACCCTCGACTTCCTCCCGGAGACCGCCGCGATCCGCGCCGACGACTCCTGGAAGGTGGCCCCCTCCCCCGCCGCCCTGAACGACCGGCGCGTCGAGATCACCGGCCCCACCGACCGCAAGATGACGATCAACGCCCTCAACTCGGGCGCGAAGATCTGGCTCGCGGACTTCGAGGACGCCTCCGCGCCGACCTGGGAGAACGTCGTCACGGGCCAGCTCAACCTGATCGACGCCTACACCCGCGCGATCGACTTCACCGACCCCAACTCCGGTAAGTCGTACGCCCTGAAGGCCGAGGACGAGCTGGCGACCGTCGTGATGCGGCCGCGCGGCTGGCACCTCAACGAGCGTCACCTCCTGGTCGACGGTGAGCAAGTCCCGGGCGCCTTCGTGGACTTCGGGCTGTACTTCTTCCACAACGCGCAGCGGCTGCTGGACCTCGGCAAGGGTCCGTACTTCTACCTCCCGAAGACCGAGTCGCACCTCGAAGCCCGGCTGTGGAACGACGTGTTCGTCTTCGCGCAGGACTACGTCGGCGTCCCGCAGGGCACCGTCCGCGCGACCGTGCTGATCGAGACGATCACGGCGGCGTACGAGATGGAGGAGATCCTCTACGAACTCCGCGACCACGCCTCGGGGTTGAACGCGGGCCGCTGGGACTACCTGTTCTCCATCGTGAAGAACTTCCGTGACGGCGGGCCCAGGTTCGTCCTCCCGGACCGCAACGCGGTGACGATGACGGCCCCGTTCATGCGGGCGTACACCGAACTCCTCGTGCGTACCTGCCACAAGCGCGGGGCGCACGCGATCGGCGGTATGGCGGCGTTCATCCCGTCGCGCCGTGACGAGGCGGTCAACAAGGTCGCGTTCGAGAAGGTCAAGGCGGACAAGGACCGTGAGGCCGGGGACGGTTTCGACGGGTCGTGGGTGGCCCACCCGGACCTGGTGCCGATCGCCATGGCCTCGTTCGACGCGATGCTCGGCGAGAAGCCGAACCAGAAGGACCGGCTGCGCGAGGACGTCGACGTCAAGGCGGCCGACCTGATCGCCGTGGACTCGCTGCACGCGAAGCCGACGTACCCGGGGCTCGTCAACGCCGTTCAGGTGGGCATCCGTTACATCGAGGCATGGCTGCGCGGGCTCGGCGCGGTCGCCATCTTCAACCTGATGGAGGACGCGGCCACCGCCGAGATCTCGCGCTCGCAGATCTGGCAGTGGATCAACGCGGGCGTCGAGTTCGAGAACGGTGAGAAGGCGACTCCCGAGCTGGCACGGAAGGTTGCCGCCGAGGAGCTGGAGAACATCCGCGCCGAGATCGGCGCGGACGCCTTCGCCGCGGGCCACTGGCAGCAGGCCCACGACCTGCTCCTGGAGGTCGCGCTCGACGACGACTACGCGGACTTCCTGACGCTGCCCGCGTACGAGCAGCTCAAGGGCTGACCTCCAACTGCCGTCAGCAACAGCTCACTTGTCCGAGTGGCCCAGGGACTTTCCCGGGGCCACTCGGTCGCGTACGAGCTTCTTCACGGCCGTCGGTTCCGGGAAGCCCTGTCCGCGGCGGTCCCAGATCACCTCGTCGTCGACACGGACGACGAAGACGCCGCCGGTGCCGGGCTTCAGGGACAGTTCCGTCAGCTCGGTCTCGAAGGTGGTGAGGAGTTCCTGCGCCAGCCAGGCCGCGCGGGGCAGCCAACGGCACTGGGTGCAGTACTCGATCTGGACACGGTGCTCCGGCTGTACGGGGTTGTCCATAGGGGCGTCTGTCATCCGAGGTGTACCGACCAATCCTGTTCCGCCGCCGGCTTGCCGTGCAGGTCGGGGACCCGCTTGAGCCAACTCGGGCGGCCCTGCTGTGTCTTCGCCGCGCGGAGGGCCTCCTCGGCGGCGCGTTCCTCCCGGCTGGGGAAGTCGGTGGGGAGCCAGGCCGCGGAAGCCTCCACGCGCGCGTGGAGATAGGCGACGTAAGCCTCCCGTACGGCCTCGGGTGTCGCGAAGCCCGGTTCGTCGGCCAGCCAGGCGTCCGGCACCTCGGCCGCGATGCTGCGCAGCAGTTCCTCGGTCACCTTGGGGGCCAACTCGGTATCCGCGGCACGGGTGTTCGGGCCGTGGTGGCCGAGGGCGTGGTGGCGGAAGTCGTAGGACTTCGCGGGGTCGGCGCCGTCCCAGCGGTGGTGGAAGACGAGGGCGGCGCCGTGGTCGATGAGCCACAGGCGCGGGGGCGCGATTCCGAGCGTGGGCCAGATCATCAGGTTCGAACTGTGCACCGTACGGTCGACGTTGACGGTCAACGCGTCGAGCCAGACGATCTTCCCGGCCTCCAGCGGATCGACGGTGCACCGGGCGGCGATCTCCGGGGTGAAATCCCGCGCGCCCGGCAGAAAGTCCATGCCGAGGTTCAGGCCGGCGCTCGCGCTGTGCAGGTCCCGTACCTCCTGGTGGGGTTCCTCGTCGGCGATCGCCGGATCGAAGTGCACCAGGACCAGCTCGGGGAAGCGCAGGCCGAGAGCGCGGGCCAGCTCCCCGACGATCACCTCGGCGACCAGCGCTTTGCGGCCCTGCGCGGAGCCGGTGAACTTCACGACGTAGGTGCCGAGGTCGTCGGCCTCGACGACGCCAGGGACGGAACCGCCGGAGCGCAGGGGCTCGATGTAGCGGGTCGCGGTGACCTCTCTCAGCATGTCCGGCATGAAACGAGCATAGAGGCAGGTCAACGCCAGGAGGGGTGGCCCTCCGGTGTGCTGCCGGTGGTGAGCCTGCGTTCGCCCGTGCCGTCCGTGCGGACGGCCCAGATCGCCGGCTGGTCGAAGGGGCCCCGGACGAACGCCACCCACCTGCCGTCGGGCGACCAGACCGGGTCCATCTCCTGAGCGGCGGTCCGCACCAGCGTCCGGTCGCCCGTGCCGTCCGCCTTGACGGTGTGGATGTCTCCCCCTGTCCCCACATCGGGTGCCCCGGCGGTGTAGGCGAAGTAACGGCCGTCCGGGGACCAGACGGGGTCGAGCGCCCGCCGGGACTGGTGGGTGACCTGCCTGGGTGTGGCGCCCGGCCGCGCCGGGTCGACGACGTGGATCTGCCAACCAGACGTCTTCTGAAGGCAGATGGCGATGTGCTTGCCGTCGGGGGACCACGCCGGGTCCTCCACCTTCGCGCTGCCGGTGGTCAGTTGCTGCGCGGAGCCGTCCGCCACGGTCACGGCGAACAGTTGCTGCACCCCGTCCTGCCGACGCAGCACGGCCAGCCGCTTGCCGTCCGGGGACCAGGACACCCGGCCACCCGAGATCGCGGCGACCCGACGGACGTCGGTACCGTCAGCGTTCGCCGTCCAGACCGCCGACTCCTGCCCCGTCCTGCGGGTGAACGCGAACGACTTGTGATCGGGGGACCACTGCGGCAGCACGTCACACGTCCCGTCGATCAACTGCTTCGGGTCGTCCTCGGTGGAGTCCCGGCGCCCGATCACGCTGTGACACGTCGACGACCCGGGATCCGTGTCCATCCGAACCAGCAGCGGAGCATCGGGAAACGCGGCGGCGGTCGACCGCACGGGCGCAGGCGAGGTTCCCCCGGCACCGGAGTCGTCCTTCTGCTCGGAACCGGCCCAGGGATGCCACACGAGCAGCCCCGCGGTAGCCGCCGCGACCACCAAGAACGCCCCTACGACGACTGTCCTACGGCGACCCTGACGATCCCCGCTCCCGCCCACCGGTCCGGCTCCGCCAGGCGGGAGGAGATCGCCCAGGAGCTGCGCGACGACCCGTTCGGCGCCGGCCCGGTGTGGGCGATGGTTGTGAGGGTGAGGCCGCCGGTGCGCAGGCGTTCTCGGGTGGTGGCCGACCTGTNCCGCGGCGACGGCGACGTCATGATGCCGCACAGCGCGGACGGACTGACCGTCCACCG
>NZ_JBLTJC010000375.1:0-9809 GCF_048158785.1 Streptomyces colwelliae
CCGCGCCCCCGCCGCCTTCGCTGTCCGGGGTCGACCCCCGCCAACTGACCGGCGCACAGCCCGCGTTGCGCGACGCGGACCTGTTCCACCCGACCGGCTCCGTCCCCGTCTACGGCTTCGACGCGTGGAGCCAGCTGTCCACGGCCCTCGACCAGGTGGCCCCGGACACCGGGAGCAGTTGGCGTTCCGTGCCGGCCTCGACCTCCGACGAGAACGCGTCCGTACGGCTCGGCGAACTCATCCAGGCCGGCACGATCTCGCTGGACACACCCCGGCAGACCGGCGGCATGCTGCCGTCGATGCCGGGCGCGTTCCCGTTGCAGAACGCCCCGGACCAACGGCCCACCCTCACCGTCTCGTTGTACCGGCCGAGGGCGGTCACCGACGGTGGCGACGTGGCCATCGACCGGCTGCGGATCAACACCCAGAGCAGCAGCACGGTCTCCGGCGCCGACACCACCACCGGGCTGTCGCTGCCGTTCGTCATGAGCGCCGACGACCCCGACCGCAACCTCCTCGGCGCGACCCCGCCGGTGCTCCAACGGCCCGTCGACGCGAGCAACTTCGGCAGCGGAGTCTCCGGCGGCCGCCGCGACTGGCTCAAGACCGGCAGCACCAGCCTGCCCGCCGACGGCCGCGGCACCCGCAGCTACGAGGTCCGGGCCGACGTCCACATCGAGGTCACCGGCCCCGAGGGCGTACGCCATGTCACCGGCACGGCCACGCTCCGCATCGAGGAGCGCGACGCACTCGGCCACGGCATCACCGAACCCAATCCGGTACCCCAGGTCTACGACCTCCCGGCCCTGCTCACCGAAGGCACCGGCACCCGCCCCGAGGACTGGGCGACGACCCGGTTGGGCGACGTACGGAACAACCTGAACGCGGGCGTCGACCTCACGGACGAGGGCTTCCAGCTCTGGGTGGCCACCGGCCCCGACCCGGACGGCTCCCGCCTGACCCTGGCCCTCTACGCCGCGTCGCGGGCGGCCCGGGACAACGGGCGCCCGGTAGAACTGGTCACCCGGGGCCCGGAAGGCCTGCGCATCTGGTCCTTCGACCCGGACGGCACGCTGACGGGACCGCTGGCGGGGAGGCCGGACACGGGGGACGGGGCGCCGGGTACCGATCTCGCGACGCCGGGGACGGACTCGGGGGCGCCGGGGACGGACGCCACGGCACAGGGTTCCACCACCGGTGTCGTGTCCCTGGACCAGGCATGGGCGGACTTCGAGCGCGAGGCCGCCGCGTTCGACGAGGCCGAGGACGACCACACCGCGGCGCTCCACGACGAGTACGGGCAACGGGAGTTGCGGCCCGACGCGCAGGACGCCCTGAACGAGGCGACCACCGCGCTGAACGACGCGGCGGACGAGGTCCACCGGACCGGCACGGCCGCGACCACCGCCGAGCAGGAGGCGGACCAGGCCGAACAGAACCTCGACGACCTCATCACCCGCGAGAAGACCCTGACCGGCGGGATCTCCGAGGCCCGCCGCACGATCGGCCCGCTCACGGACGCGGTCTCGGAGGGCGAGCGCCAGGAGATACGGCTCAGCGCCCAGGCCAAGACGGCCCGCCGCCAACTGGCCGACCTCACGGCTCGCGCGGCGGCGGCCTCGACGACGAGGGCCTCCGGCTCCGGCGACATGGACGGTGCCACGACGGTCGAGAGCGCGCCGCCGGGCACGGTCACGCAGGACTCGGACGCCCCGGGCACGGTCGTAGGACCGCCGGCAGGGGACGACACCACCGGTCCCGCCCCCATGTCCGACCCCGACTCCGCCCCTGCCGTAGACCCCCGTCTCACTCAGCAGATCGACGAAGTCACCGCCGAGGTCGGCAAGTTGGACGCCGATCTGGGGGAGGTGCGGGCCGGTCTGGAGCGGGACCGTGCCGCGCTCACGGACGCCCAGGCCGGCCTGGACCGCGACGAGGCGGCCCTGCGGGAGACGCGGGCGCAACTCCCGGGCGTCAAGGCCGCGGCCGACACGCTGCGTTCGGACGCCGGCACCGCTCGCGGGCATGCCGAGGACGCGGCCCTGGTCCACGAGGACGCACGCGAGAACCATGAGCGGGCGGAGCAGACGCTCGGCGAGATCGACGCGCAGATCGACAACGCCCTCGGCAGGCGCGACGACGCCGCGGCCCGCCGGGCTGCGGCGGAGACCGCACTGCCCGGCGCGACCGGACCGGTGCTGGCCTCCGGCCCCTCGACGCTGCCCACCTCACGCACGACGCTGGCCTCCGTCGCCCCGCGCTGGCCTGGCTCGGGCCGCCCGCGCACGGCGGGTCCCTCCACCGGCAACTCACCGCTCCCCGGCGACGGCGACACCTCCGAGAGCGAAAGTTCCATCACTGGGGACGGCAACTCCACCACCGGGAACGAGGATTCAGGGGGCGACGAGAGTTCGGACGCGGACACCGAACTGACCACCCCCGACCCGACGACGTCCGTCATCCCGCCGAAGGACACCACCGGCGGGGACCAGGACAGCACGTCCGGCGACCCCGGCACGACCTCCGCCCAGGACAGCGCGTTCGACGCCCTGGTCGGCAACACCATCACGTCCACCGACCTGCACAGCGCCCCGGCGGACACCGACACGGCACCCATCACCCCGGACGAAGCCAAGGGCAAGGGCAAGGCTCCTGCCCAGGACGACACCAACCCCACGTCCTCTACCCCCACCGCCTTCCAAGTGCGGGCGCCACGAGGCAATCTGGTGCCGACCCGCGGTGACGGCCGGTGCATGCTGTACACGTTCATCGGCACCGACCCGGCGCGGGTCCGCGACCGGCTGCCCGGGCTGCGAACCCAGGCTCCGGAGACCTACGCCTGGCTGGGCAACCCGAGTCAAGTCCGCGCCGGACTAGCCCAGTTCACCCGGTGGCGGCCGGGCACCTCGCCGATGCCCCGGGCCGGCCACCACCTGATGCTCGCGGCGGACCAGCTGCGCATCCTCGCCGAGGACCGACTGCTCACCGCGCGCGGCGAACACCCGTTGCCGCACGAGGTGGTGGGCCAGGTACGGCAGACGCTCGCGGGGTGGTTCGAGGGACGCACGGCGGCCATGGACCGGACCGAACTCCTGGCGACGCTCGACGAGTACGGCATCGAAGGCGTGACGGAGCCGGACCAGTTGGAGCTGGACGATCTCAACACGCTCTACATCGAGGCGCTGACCGGCAACGACGCGATCGGCCCGGCGGAGCCCAGCGTCCGGGACATGTTCGCGTACCTGCGCGACACCGACCAACTGCCCACACTGGACCACCTCTCCGACGAACAGCTCCGCAGACTGCTCGGGCACGGCTACTCCGTCAGCGACGCACAGTTCACCGACGCCGAACTGGCCCACGCGCTCGACGCCGTCCAGAACTGGTCCAGGGAATACGAGAGCAACCAGGGCGAGTTGTTCCTCCCACTGCTGGCGGACACCCTGGACGTGGCCGTGGAGGTACTGCGGCCGGACCGGTCGACCGGCCTCGGCACCGTCACCCGCGTCGGCTCACCCACCGCCACCCGGGTCCTGGAGGTCCACTACACGGGCCTGAACCACTACAGCGCCACCGACGCCGGGCCCCTCACCGTCGACCCGACGACCATCACCCCGGCGCCGGCGCCCAGGGGCCCTGAGGACGCCAACAGCGTTCAGCCGGACGGCCGTTACCGTCCCGCACCCACACGCGACGCCGATGAGGAGCGGCCCGCGTCCCGTGTCGCCGATCCCGCGCCGAAGGACTCCTGGTTCGGTCTGCGTCCGCATGCCCGTGCCGCCGTTCACTCGACGGAGCGGTTCGATCCGCATGCGGATCAGTCCAACTCGCCCCGGCCTGGGGCTCTTAGCGGTGCGACGACTCTTGTCCGTACGCAGGTCCGTCGTATCCAGGCGCCCAACGGCCAGTGGATACGGGACTACACGCTCAACCTTCCGGTCACCACGACCAACCCGGACCTCACCCGGCAGCTCAACGAGCGCATCTCCGGTCTGCTGGACACGCACCTCAACTCCGGTCTGGCGCTGCCCAGTTCAGGCGACCAGCTGCACGTCAACCTCAACCTGATCAGCGACCCGGCTCACCCTGAGGCCATCACCCTCACCAACACGTCCGACCCGGCCCGCGCCGACCAACTCCACCTGGACGCCAACCACTCCGACGCGGACCTGCTGCACGAGGTCCTGCACTATCTCGGCCTGCCGGATCAGCAGCGCGACAACGACTTCCTGCTCCGCAATCACCCGAACAGCACCACGGTCCACACCACCGGCCTCATGGCCACCACCCAGGACCCCGTCCACATCCCGCGCCGCTACCTCCGCACCATCGAGAACGTCACCTCTGCGGGGCCCCAACTCCACGACCACGCGGGCCAGGACGAGACCACCCCTGCCCTCGACCCCGACGCCACGCCCATCCCCACCGACTCCTCCCTCACCTGGCCCACCTCGAACGCCCCGACCGCACGGCCGACCGACCGGGGGCGCTTCCCGTCGACCTACGTGAACACCTATGGCGCGTCCCCGGACGGCGCGGTGGGGTTGGTGTACGCGGAGCCGTTCTCGAACGAGGTGATCGAGGGGCTGCACGGGCAGGTCTACGCGGAGCTGGGACTGGACGCCGACAACGTGCCCGAGGCGGTGCGTGAGCAGGTGCGGGGTGAGCTGAGCCGGGACAGTCTCGCGCTTCAACTGCCGTATCTGCGCTCCAACGGCGGTTATCGCATCACGGTCCGGGTCGGCGGACGTGATCGCACCGTTGACGTACAGCTGACGCTTTCGGATGCGCGGGAGTCGTTGCGGCAGGGGCGTTTTGATTCGCGTGATCCGGACAAGCATGTCGAGCGGCGTGGTTTTGGTACGCGGGAGAACTTCTCCAGTCAGCCGTCGGGGACGTATCGCACGGTCCAGGTGCCGTGGACCGGTTCCTGGGCGATCACCGCGCCGACGGCGGTGCGGGCGGTGGACGCGTCGACGACGGTGTCCATCACCCACAACCAGGCCAGTGACGCGACGACCGTCACGCAGGCCGTTCAGACCACGTCCTCCCAGCGGTCCAACGAGCCCTCGGACGCTGTGGAGTTCACCACCCACTGGCGGGTGCGCGCCGACGCCCCCGCGGTGCCCGCCCCGGCGCAGGGCGCGTGGAGCGACCCGGTGTCGCACGGACCCACCACGATCTGGTTCCCCCGGCACCTCACCGCCGCCGACCCGGCGCAGGGTTCGCTGCCCGCCCCGGCGGCGCTGACCGATCTGCCGCTCTACGGTGTCGACTCGGTGGTCGATCCCAGGGCTCTGTACGAGCACGTCCACCGGGAGTTCCACGCCGACTTGGACGCCACCGCCGCCGGGCAGGTCTCGGACTTCCTGTCCGAGCAGGTGCTGCGTGGCACGCTGCCCATGCAGATCGACGGCGGGCTCTACTCGCCCGTGATCACCAATGCCGACGGTGACGCGGTCGGCATGCTGCACCTGGTCACCGTGCCCAGGACCAGCACCCCCCAGCGGGAGAGCATCGGGGGCCAGATCAACCTCGAGAGCCATCTGGTCAACACGGCGAAGGTGGACCTCTCGTCGAAGTACACCAGCGGTATCGGGGTCAGCGGCAGCGCTGCCGCCGCCCTCACCGGTGACCACAGCCAGGGGCATCCGGACGCCTCCAGCACCGTCGGCGGCAGTCTCGGTCTGCGCGCGCAGACGCAGACGACCGTCACCAACTCGTACAGCGCGAGCAGTTCCGCGGGCACGATGCACGCCATCCGCACCAACCAGAGCCATCTCCTCACCCGCACCGGCGTCACCTACCGGGTAGCCCTGATCCGGCCGGACGGCACCGTGGCGCAGGCACCGGCGCTGACCCAGGCGCGTGGCATGGACCTGCGGGTCCTGAGCAGCACGGTCGCCGCCGGCCACGCGCCGAGCCCCGCGGAGATCAGGGCGCTCCCGGACTCGCTGGAGCGGTTGGACGGCATCGGGCTGAGCGCGGCCCCGCTGGACGTCACCGAAACGGCCCCGCTGTTCCGCGAGGCCGAGACATGGCTGCGCCGTGAGGGCTTTCTGCCCGCCGCTCACGGCACGGTGCGGGGCCACGAGCCGGAGCACCAGATCCGGTTGCACGCCCAGCTCAACAACCTGCGCCGACTGAGCGAGGCCCGCTCCGGCATCGGGCTGCGCGCCGCGACCGACGCGATGGTCGACGGTGGCCATGCCCTGCACTTCGAGGTGCCGAACAGCACCGACACCGGCGTCCGTCGGGTCCGGCTGGTGCTCACCGCCACCCGTACCCCCGGGCAGGCCAGCGTCCATCGCCAGGTCCTGCCGGGCATCCAGGTGATGGGTCTGGCCCAGATGGCGGGCAGCGACGCCGAGCAGATCGGTGAGTCCTACGGCGCCGCGGTCGGGCCGATGGGCAGTGTCAGCTGGCCGCTGGGCCCCTGGGGGTCGATGGGGTTCGGGGTCGACTACCAGTACGGCGGTCAGGTCACGCACGGCGACACGGTGGGCGGCGCGACCTCGCACGACCAGTTCTACATCGGCACCAACCAGCGCAGCGACGTGTTCGAGGTGCCGGTGGATCTGGCCCTGGACCTGTACGCGGACGACACGGACGTGCCGACCGAGCGGTTCGGGGAGAACGTCAACCAGGCGGCCCAGGCGCAGGCCCTCGCCCAGGCCCAGGCCCCGGCTGTCCCCGGTGCGCCGCCCGTCGGGCCGACCGTCACCGGTTCGCTGCGGCTGGCGGTGCCGAACGGCCGTACCCTCGATCCCGCGGTGACCCCGGCGCAGCGCCCCGCGCGGACCGACGGGGCGCCGCGTGACAGGGACGGGACCGACATCGCCCGGCTCGACGGGACGGACGCCAACGGCAACCCGATTCCGGACCTGGTGCGGATACCGGACGACGCGCTGATCGACACGGTGCGCGGTTCCGCGGCCCTCGAGTCCGTCTTCCGGCGGGCCGCCACGGTCATCCGCAACCAGGCACAGGCCCAGGCCCAGCCGGCGCCAGCCGTCCCGGCCGTCGGCCCGATCCTCCCGGTCGCCGCCCCCGCCGTACAGCCCGCTCCGCCCGCGCGCGACGGCATCCCGCCACTCGCCGGCCTGGGGCTGACGGACAGCACGACGCGCGCCGCCGAGACCCGGCACGCCGCGATCACCCCGGGCAGTCTCATCGCCCACGGCCACGAACTGTTCAAGAACTCCTACGTGGTCGAGGGCCTGAGCCTGCCCGGGACGGTCACGGACAGCCAGTACTCCCTCGAGATCCAGGCCATCGCACACCATCCCCGGCTGCTGGACACCACCCGGCAGTACCTGGAGACGGGTGTCTCGGCCACCGACAGCGCCCAGCAGCTCAAGTCCCTCGGAAAGTCACACCAGTTCGGCGGCACCGGGGTGATCACCCAGAACCCGTCCTCGCGGCCGGCGGGGCAGGGCAACACCGGTCCGGAGTCGGACGGTTCGGTCTCCACCAGCCAGACCAGCGGCACACCGGACGGCCTCCAGTTCAACCCGTCCGTACGGCTCGGCCACCTGTCCCGCACCGACGCCTCCGACACCCTCTCCGCCAGTACGGGCGTCAACCGCACCCCCACCGAGAGCGGCGCCCTGCACCGTGTGGCCGCCGACGTCACCTACGTGGTCACGGTCCGGGCGGGCTCCCGCGCCGTGCTCAGCGGGGTCGGTGACCTCGGCACGATCGAGCCCGTCGTCTTCGCGGTGGACGTCCCGGACGGCCTTCAGTTCCTCATGACGCAGGGTCAACTCAACCGTGACGCGGGGCGGATAGGCCCGGTGACCGGGCTCACCCCCGTGCCCACGGTGGCACAGACCCCGCTGCCGGCCGCGTACGTGAGCAACCGACAGCTGGGCCTCGGCGGCGTCCTCTCGGTCATCGAGCACGACAGTGCTCCCGTCGTACCCGTCAACGGCCAGTTCCCGCTGGTGCCGGTCAACCCGCGGGAGCGGCGCGGCCAGGTCGGGCGGGATCTGCTGGAACTGGTTGAGGCCGAGGCACCCGGATCCACCACCCCGGGGCACTCCGGCTACCAACAAGGTGTGCACAGCCGGATCGCGCAGCTCACCTCGACGGCCGGACTGCGCTCGCTGCCCGGACGCGGTCCGGACGGCACTCCCCGGCGGGCCACCACCCGCTTCCACTTCCGCCACCACGGTCACGGCGGCGAGCGGTTGGTCGAGGTCACGCTGACGGCGAGGCCTCGACAGACCCAGAACCTGGCCAACGTGCTGGGTTCCTCGACCCCGGGCTCGGGTCTCGAGCAGTGGCAGTCGCACACGGCCGCGGGCCGCACCATCAGCCAGGCCGCGGTCCGGCAGAAGCAGCTTCCGGTCACCCTGACCACCCGCTACCGCCGCCCGAACGAGGCCCCCGACTCCACCCAGACGGACCGCGCGGCGCCCGTGTTCACCCTTCAGGCGGCCACCAGCCGGTCCGTCCGGCGGGCGACCACGGCCGACAACCGGTACTGGCTGCGTACCGACAACGGCGCCGACTTCGACGGCCTCGAGTACGACTACGTGGTGTCCGTCCGCTCGGCGCTGGTCGGCGACTGGCCACTCAACCTCATCGGCGGCGCCATCCAGAACGGCATCATCGCCCTGAACGAGACGGACGGTGCGGCAGGCCGGTGGATCGACCGGGTGTTGCTCCGGGGCACCCCGCAAACCCGCACGGTCCCGGTCAGCCTGACGCTGCGGTTCACCGGCACCGAGACCAACACACCCGTACCGGCGGCCACGGTGACCGCCGCGTCCGTCCTCTCCGCCGTCGACCCGCGCAACAGGGCGCTGCCCGGCCCGCCTCCCGTCCCGTATCTCACCGACGCGCAGATGTTCCACCCGGTGGGACCGACCCCGGCGTTCTTCTTCGACGGCTGGGCGCATGTGGGGACGGCGCTGGACGAGGTGGCGCCGCGCGGCGGGCGCGGCTGGCATTCGCAGGTCACCTCGGTCTCGGTGGAGGGACAGGCGGTCAGGCTGGGCCAGTTGATCCAGGCCGGGCGGGTCTCCCTCGACCGTCCCCGGCTGGCCGCCGACCTCACCCGCAAGATGCCCGGCACCACGCCTTTCGAGGGAGCGCCGGATCAGCCCCCGTCGATCACGGTGACCCTCTACAACCCGCGCCGTTCCACCCACGCCGACGACGTCACCCTCGACCAGCTCCACAACACGACCGACACGGTGAGTACGGCGGCGGGCGCGGACCACTCCTTCGCGACGTCGTACACGCACCTCGTCAGCGGCGACGACGACAACCACCAGATCGGCGGCATCAGCATGCCGCTCGCCCAGCGGCAGACCCAGCCCTCCACTTTCGGCGGCACCACCACGGGCAGCCGCCGCGACTGGCTGAAGTCCGGCAGCACCTCCGCGCCCACCAACGGGACGCGCGGAACCCGCAGTTACGTCGTCGACGCCGACGCCCACCTGCTCGTCGAGGGACCCCAGGGCACCCGTCACGTCACCGGCACCGTCACCCTCCGCATCGAGGAGCGTGACCTCCTCGGCCACGGTCTGCTCGCTCTGCCCGATTCCCCGGAGAACGTCTACGACCTGCCCGCGCTCGTCCCCGACTGGGCCACCGCCGCTCCGCACACCCTGCCCGAACGCCTCAACTCCGCGATCCCGCCGGGCAGTCGAGGCGTGCAGTTCTGGGTGGCTCTCGGTGCCGCAGTTCTCTCGCGCCGCCCGCGAACGCGGGCTCGGCCGGGCCGTGCGGCACCGGATAGTGACCGCGGGACAGGGCCCGGCGCAGCCGGTACTCGTCCAGCGGCGCGGAGAAGGCAC
>NZ_JBLTJC010000376.1:0-9806 GCF_048158785.1 Streptomyces colwelliae
CCCTGCTCCCACAGCCGCTCCCACTCCCGCTCCGCCGCCGCGGGTACAGGCACCGACACCGGCGTTTCGCCGTGTTCGCCCTCCGGCGGCTTGTTGTCGTTCTCGCGCGGGGCCATGCCGTTTCCTCCATCGCCTGGGTGGATCAGTGGTTCCGTGGATCGGCGGATACATGTGGATACGTGGGGCAAGTGCCGTACTGCTCAAGGAAGGTGAAGACGTGGGGTGGCGCGGCCCGCACCGTGGGGGAAGAAGCTGTGCGGGCCGCGCCAGTCCGAGGGGGGTTTAGTACGGGCGGTAGCTCATCCGGCGGCGCCACCACGCGACACCCGCGCCGATCAGCAGGACTCCGGCCACACCGGAGGCCGCCGACGCGACGATCAGCATCATGTTGTCCGTGCCGGAGGACGAACCCGCCGGCTGCAACGCGTCGCCCAGCTGGTTCTTGACGTCGCTGCCGCTGGTCGTGCCCTTGGCGAGCGGACCGCGTGAACCGGTGGTCGGCTCGGCGACGTACGGGAAGTACTTCTCGAAGCCCTTGTCGTTCTTGTCGACCGCGTCGCCCAAGTCGTTCTTGGAACCGACCAGTTCACCCTCCATGACCTGGAGCGCGGAGTCGATCACGTCGTCGGTGAGCCGACGCCCGTTCGGGAAGCCCGCGTTGTCGCCGTCCAGGACACCGAGGCGCTTGGGGTGCGCGGCCGGCTTGATGGAGGTGTTGAGGCGCAGCATCTCCGACGGCTTCGCGTACGGCTGCTCCGTGTTGAGATCCTTGACCCCCGTGAGGAACACGCTGACGAGGTCGTTGCGCGGCTCGGCCGGCGCCTTGATCTTGTAGATCGACTCGATGAGCTTCGGGATCTCGGGCTCGGTCACGTTCTTCAGGAACTGCGCGTCGTCCTTGGGCTCGGACGCGTTGAACTTGTCCTTGTCCTTCTGCGGGTTGACGACCTCGTTGACCAACGGGTTGCCCAGGCGCGAGACCTGCGTGTAGTAGCCCTTCGCGTTCTTGCGCTGGGTCGTGGAGTAAATGCCCACGGTCGGGCGGGACTTGGACTGCCGGATCAGGTCGTTCGGCACCTGGAGGGCGATCGTGTTGACGTTGTAGCCCTTGAGGGTGTCGTTGCCGACCTCGCTCAGGTTGCCGCCGTACAGCAGGTCGAAGACGCGCAGGTCCGCGAAGAACGGGTCGTCGGCCTGGCCCGCGAAGGTCGCGCCGCCGTTCGTCGTCTTGTAGATCGCCTGCGAGCGCAGCTTGGCGTAGTCCGGCATCGACGCGTCGCCGACGTCCGAGGGCGCCGCCGGGATGTCGTCGGCGACCTTCGTCTCGGAGACCGCCTTGCCCTTCTTGAGCTTGATCAGCTCGATGTCGTACGACTGCGTGATGTTGAGGTCGGGGTCGGTGAGGCTGGTGACCGGACCCGTGTTGTAGAGGAACGTCTTCTTGTTCTTGATCTGCGTGCTGAACGTGTAGCGGAAGACGAAGTCGTCCAGCGCGTCACCGTTGTTGTCGATGTGCAGGTCGTACTGGGCGTCGTCCGCGAACTGGTAGAAGTTCGGGCCGCCGGCGGGCTCCTCGAACGGTATCCAGTTCGCCACGATCGTCGTGGTGTCCGGCTTGTCCGGGCTGACGAACGCGTACAGGTCCGTGTTGTCGTACTGCGGGGTCCCCGAGATGAGGGGGGCCTCACGGTGGGAGGAGGCCGAGGCCACTCCCGGTTCCAGCGCGGCCGTACCGGCGGCTGCGAGCCCCCCGGTGGCCAGCGCGCCGCATACGAGGGCCGCGAGCTTCCTGCGTCCCGCACCGCTCCTGGAGATAGGTGTCATGCCGTCCGTCCTCAGTGCCAACTTGCCTGACGCATCGGGATTCGGAGCAGGTGCCGGGGCGGATTGGTCAAACCTGAAAAGTTTTTTTGGCGCCTTCCAATCCGTCCCTTGACCCGCGTTTTGGGCAAGCTGATCCGTAACCCATCCGTAGAGGTGTTCGCTACGAACGCCTCGTGTGACGGGATGTGATGAGGGGATGGGCCGCGTGCGGTCGAAGAGTGGGGGACGGGTGGAGGCCGACGAGCTCCTGGTGCAGGTGGCGGCAGGTGATCAACGGGCCTTCGAGGAGCTGTACGGACTGGTGTCCGGGCCGGTGTTCGGACTGGTGCGCCGGGTCGTGCGCGACCCGGCGCAGTCCGAGGAGGTGGCCCAGGAGGTGCTGTTGGAGATGTGGCGGTCCGCCGCCCGCTTCGACCCCGGCCGGGGCAGCGCCCTGTCCTGGGTCCTCACCCTCGCCCACCGCCGGGCCGTCGACCGGGTGCGCAGCGCCCGCGCGGCCGTCGACCGGGAGCAGCGCGAGGCCCGGCGCTCCCACCACCCCGCCTTCGACCAGGTGACCGAGGAGGTCGAGGCCGGGCTGGAGCGGCAGTTGGTGCGCCGCTGCCTGGACCGCCTCACCGCCCTGCAACGGCAGTCCGTCACCCTCGCCTATTACGACGGCTATACGTACCGTGAAGTGGCCGAGCGGCTCTCGCTGCCGCTGGGCACGGTCAAGACCCGCATGCGTGACGGACTCACCCGGCTGCGCGACTGCCTGGGAGGTGTCGCATGAGCATCCTCGCCCGACTGTTCGGCCGGGGGGATCTCCACTCGCTCGCCGCCCCCTACGCCCTCGACGCCCTCGAACCCGGCGAGCGCCGTCAGTTCGAGAAGCACCTCAAGGGCTGCGACCGCTGCGCCGAGGAGGTGCGGGCCATGACCGAGGACGCGGTCCGCCTCGCCTGGTCCACGGTGGCCCAGCCGCCGCTCGCCATGCGCGATCGGGTGCTGGCCGCCGTACGGCAGACTCCGCAGGAAGCCGGACCGCTGCGGGAACATGTGCGGGAACCACAGGCGCGGGAGTACACACCCCGGCTGCCGGCACATGTGTGGGGCACACAGCCGCAGGCGTCGCGCGCCCGCGCACCCCAACGGCGGCCGTTCTTCGTGCCGTTCGCCACCGCGACAGCCGCCGCCGCGCTCGTCGTGGCCTCGCTGTTCGCGGTGCAGGCGAACCAGACCCAGGACAAACTGAACGCCGAGCAGGCGCAGGCACGTGAGATCGCCCACGTTCTCGCAGCTCCCGACGCCCGCGCGACCACCGGCGCGGACACCGCGGGCCGGTCCATCGGCGTGATCGCCTCCGCCTCGGAGGGGCGCGCGGTCGTCACCCTGAGCGGATACGACGCGCTGCCGAGCGGGCGCGTGCATCAACTGTGGCTGATGCGCCCCGATGTGCAACCGCGCTCCCTCGGGCTCTTCAAGGACGACACGCCCTTGGTCACCAGCGGACTCGACAAAACTGCAACATCACTCGCAGTGACCGTCGAGCCCGACGGCGGCTCAGTGCAGCCCACAACTCAGCCAGTTGTCCAACTCGCCCTGAAATCGGTTGGATTCGGAGAGTAATCAAGGAGGGGTCGTCAACACCCTTACGGGGAAGGTGAATCCTGAGACCTCGATACACGAGTGCCCGGTTGGGGCGATAGGGTTACCCTGCCCGGGCCGGGTGGACTCGTACGGGTGGGGAGTGACATGGAACAGATAGTGCGCAGCAGGGCAAGGGTCCCTGCGATCACGTGCGGGAGCAGCGCGACGAGTTCGCGCCTCGACCGCCATCTCTCGGTGCTGGGCGGCCCTGTCGTCCCGCAGCGCGAGACGGCAGAGGCGACCTCGTTGATGCGTGAGCTCACCTCGCGTGACACCACGCAGGAACGCAGTGCCACAGGTACCCGAGTGAGCCGCGTCAAGCTCTTCGCGCCACTGCGCAGGCTGCGCCGTTCGCTGTTCGGCGGGCGCTGAGCAACTCCTCGGCGCCCCCGGGGAGTTCCCGGGGGCCCGCGCTCAGGCGACCACACCGTCCCGGCGCAGTGCTGCGATCTTTGTGTCCGCCATCCCCACGGCACGCAGCAGCGCCGCGGTGTGCTCCCCGAGCGCGGGCACGTCGCCCATCCGCGCCTCGCCCCCGCCCGGCAAGGTGATCGGCGGCAGCAGCGCCCGCAGCGGCCCGACCGGCGACCCCACCACCCGCCACCGCTCCCGGGCCGCCAACTGCGGGTGCTCCGCCAGCTGTTGTACGTCCCTGAGCCGCGCGCAGGCCACACCGGCGCGCTCCAGCAGCCCCACTGCCTCGTCGGCGCCGAGCCCACCCAGCGCCTGACCGACGAGGGCGTCGGTGCGCTCCCGGTTCACGACCCGCGCAGCATTGGTGGCGAAGTCGGGATCCACCCCCAACTCCGGCCGCCCCAACACCTGTTCGGCGAGCCGCCGCCACTCCCGGTCGTTCTGCACCGACAGCAGCACCCGCCCGCCGTCCGCCGTCGGATAGGCGTCGTACGGCGCGATGACGGCGTGCGCAAGTCCCGTGCGCGCCGGGGGAGTTCCGCCGTGCATCGCGTGGTGCAGAGGATGTCCCATCCACTCGGCGAGCGCGTCCAGCATCGACACCTCCACCGGCCCACCGCGCCCGGTCGCACCCCGGCGCACGAGCGCCGCGAGCACGCCTGAGAAGGCGTACATGGCCGCCGCGATGTCGGCGGCCGGAATCCCGGCCTTCACGGGCTGCTCCGGCGTCCCGGTCACCGACACCAGCCCCGCCTCGCACTGCACGAGCATGTCGTAGGCCCGCTTGTCGGCGTACGGGCCGCTGGGGCCGTATCCGGAGATGTCCACGGCGACCAGCCGCGGATGCGCCGCGCACAGGGTTGCCGCGTCGAGCCCGAGCCGGGCGGCGGCCCCGTGCGCGAGGTTCTGCACGAACACGTCCGCGTCGGCGATCAGCCGCCGTACGACGTCCAGTCCGCGCGGGTCCTTCAGGTCGAGGGCGATCGACTCCTTCCCCCGGTTGCACCACACGAAGTGCGAGGCCAGGCCGTCGGCCGCCCTGTCGTAGCCGCGCGCGAAGTCACCCCCGTCGATCCGCTCGACCTTGATCACCCGGGCGCCCAGATCGGCGAGTTGGCGGGTGGCGAAGGGCGCGGCGACGGCCTGTTCGACGGCTACGACGGTGATGCCCTCCAGGGGCAGCGGCAAGGACTCCATGCCGGGGATCATGTCCCGCGCCTGACACCCCTGTCATGTGGGGAGCATGATTCGTATGGCCGATGCACCGATCCTCGCCGCTCCCGGAGGCGCACGTGTGTGACCCCCACGACCAGCACGAACACGAGACGACGACCGCCACCGACCCGGTGATGGCGGCCTCCGCCCACACCACCGTCCCCACCTACGTCCCGCCCACGGGCCTGGCCCGGGACACCCCCGCCAAGACGGCCGCGCTGGACTGGATCGCCGAGCACACGGACCGCATCACCGGCCTCAACTCCGAGATCTGGGAGCACGCCGAACTCAGCCTCCGTGAGTGGAAGTCGTCCCTCGCCGAGGCCGCCTTCCTCGAACAGGCCGGATTCCAGGTCGAGTTCGGCACGGCAGGCTTCCCCACCGCCTTCACCGCGACCTACTCGTACGGCACCGGCGGCCCCGTCCTCGGCTTCAGCGGCGAGTACGACGCGCTGCCCGGCCTCTCGCAGCACAGCGGCGTCGGCCACCACGACCCGCGCGAGTACGTCCACGATCCGTTCGCGCCGGGCTACGGACCCGGTCACGGCTGCGGTCACTGTGCCCTCGGTACGGCGGCGGCCGTGGCGCAGGCCGCGCAACGGCACCAACTCCCCGTCACCGTACGGTTCTTCGGCTCGACCGCCGAGGAGAACCTGATCGGCAAGACCTACGCGGTCAGCCAGGGCGTCTACGACGGCCTCGACGCCTTCCTCGACTGGCACCCCTCGACCTCCAACGCCACCGGCTGGGGCAGCGGCACCGCGATGACGGCGGTGACGTTCACCTTCCTGGGCGTGGCCGGTCACGGCGGCCATCCCCTCGGCAACAAGAGCGCGCTGGACGCGGCCGTGATGATGGCGACCCTGTCGGAGTTCCTGCGGGAGGAGAGCGTGGCGCCGAGCGGACGCCTCCACTGGGTGATCAACAACGGGGGTGACATCCCGAACGTCACCCCCGAGATCGCGGAGATCAGCTACTACGTCCGCGAGGGCAGCCCCGCCCGCGTCCAGGTCCTCCTCGACAAGGTGATCGCCGTCTCCGAGGCGGCGGCGAAGGCCTCGCGGACGTCCGTACGGCACCGCGTCACCGCCGCCTGCTGGAACCAACTCCCCTCCAGGGCCTTCGCGGAGCTGATGTACGACAACATGCGACAGCTCGGCCCGCCCGAATTCACCGAGGAGGCACAGCAGTTGGCGCGGGACCTCCAGGAGTCGCTCGGGCTGCCGCAGCAGGGAATGCACACCGAGATCGCCGAACTCGCCCCGCCCAACCCGGTGTTCCTCGGCGGCGGCTCGACGGACGTCGCCGACATCAGCTGGAACGTACCGACCGTCTCCATGGGCGCCGCCCTCGCCCCCATCGGCAGCAAGCTGCACACCTGGGCCCTCACGTCCTGCGCGGCGGCGGCACCCGGCCGGGCCACCGTCATCGCCGCCGCCCGCTATCTCACGGCGACGGCGATCGACCTGCTCACCCAGCCGGAACAACTCAAGGCGGTCAAGGACGAGTTCAAGCAGCGCACGGAGGGCGTCGAATGGCGGACGGCCCTGCCCGACGGCTACGAACCGCCCATGTACGAACCGCCGGAGTGGTTCCTGGAGCGGACCGGCCAGACCTGGCCACCGGACAACATCACCTGGCCGCCCCGGAGGGTGGTGTCCCAGGAGAAGTTCTCGTCGCTGGGCCCCGAACTGCCGCCTCAGTACTAGCGGTTCACCGGTCGCCGCGCGCGTACCTGCGTACGGCGAGCGGCGCGAACACCGCGATCAGCGCGGCGCACCAGGCCAGCGACCCGGCGATCGGATGGGCCACCGGCCAGGCGGCGCCCTCGGGCACGGGGGAGTTGCCGAACAGGTACCGCAGGGCCGTGGTCACCGCGCTGATCGGGTTCCACTCGGCCAGGGTGCGCAGCCAGCCCGGCAGCCGGTCGGTCGGGATGTACGCGTTGGACAGCAGCGGCAGCATGAAGGTCGCGCTGCCGAGCTGACCGGCCGCCTCCTCGCTGCGGGAGGCCAGTCCGAGCAGGATGCCGACCCAGGCGCAGGCGAACCGGAAGAGCAGCAACAGGCCCACGGCAGCGACGGCTTGGAGCGCCGACCCCTCGATCCGCCAGCCCACCGCGAGACCGACCAGCAGGAACGGCACGGTACCGGCCGCCGTGACGACCAGATCCGCGGTCGCCTGTCCGAGGGGTACGGCCGCCCTGCTCATCGGCAGGGTGCGGAAGCGGTCCGTCACGCCCCGGTGCGAGTCCTGGGCCGCCTGGAACATGCCCGTCATGATGCCGTTGGCGGCGGTCGCGACCAGCAGGCCGGGGACTAGGTAGGAGCGGTACGCGTCACCCGGCATCGCGAGCGCGCTGCCGAAGACGTACCCGAAGAACAGCAACATCGTGATCGGCATGGTCTGCGTGAGGATCACCAGCGCCGGATTGTTCCGCACCCGGCGCAGCTGCCTGCCGAGCATCGCGGTGCCGTCGTACGCCAAGGCGCTCATGCCACGGGCTCCTTGCTGTCCGTCAGGCGGAGGAACACGTCGTCGAGCGTCGGCGGTCGCATGCTCGCGTCGAGCAACGGCACGCCCGCCGCGTCGAGTTCGCGCACGAGCCGGGGGAGGGTGAGCGTCGGATCGCCGGTGACCGCGCCGACGGAGTTCCGCTCGTGGTCGAACGAGGGCTCGGCGCCGGTGAGTTGGTCCAGGACCCCGGCCGCCTTCGCGAGAGCGTCCGCGTGCGCGACGACGACCTCGGCGTACGTGCCGATCAGCGCCTTCAGCTGGGCCGGTGAACCGCTGTGCGCGACCCGGCCCCTGTCCACCAGGGCGATGTCGTCGGCGAGTTGGTCGGCCTCCTCCAGGTACTGCGTGGTCAGCAGCACGGTCGTACCCTCCCTCTTCAGGTCCCGAACGGCGTCCCAGATCCGGTTCCGGCTGGCAGGGTCGAGCCCGGTCGTCGGTTCGTCCAGGAACAGCACGTCGGGGCGTCGTATGAGACTCGCCGCCAGATCGAGGCGGCGGCGCATCCCGCCCGAGTAGGTGGACGCGGGCCGGTCGGCGGACTCGGCCAGACCGAAGCGGTCCAGCAGCTCTCCGGATCGCTCCGCAGGCTCCCGCACCCGGTGCAGCCGCGCGAACAGGCGCAGGTTCTGCCGGCCGGTGAGGTCGCCGTCGACCGACGCGTACTGCCCGGTGACGCCGATCCTGCGCCGTACGGCCGAAGCCTCCCGGACGAGATCGTGCCCGGCGATCCGCGCGGAGCCCGCGTCGGGCCGCAGCAGCGTGGTGAGCAGTCGTACGGCCGTGGTCTTGCCCGCGCCGTTGGGCCCGAGGACTCCGCAGACCGTGCCCCGCGCCACCGCCAGGTCCAGCCCGCGCACGGCGTGCACAGCGCCGAAGCGCTTCTCCAGACCTTCACTAAGTACAGCGTACGTAGTAGTCATGGGTTGACCATAGCGCACTACGTACGGTGTACGTAACTAGGATGGTGATCGAGGTGATGATCAATGGCGGACCGAGCGGCCGTACCCGAAGTGATCTGGGCGCGCCCCGAGCGTGCGGGGCGGGGGCCGAAGCCGGCGTTCCGCCGCGCGGACATCGCGGCGGCGGCCGTGCGGATCGCCGACGGTGGGGGGCTGGACGCGGTCTCCATGCGGCACGTCGCGGCCGAACTGGGCTGCGGCACGATGTCGCTGTACAACTACGTCCCCCGCAAGGAGGACCTGTACGAGCTGATGGTCGACGCGGTCAGCGGCGAGCACGAGGAGTGGGAGCCGTCGGGGGACTGGCGGGCGGACATGATCCGGGTCGCCCACCAGACGCGGACGCTGATGCACGGGCATCCCTGGCTGCCGCGGTTGATGTCACCGGTGTATGGCTTCAGCCCCAATGCGTTGCGGTATCTGGAGCACTGCCTCGCCTGTCTTGATCCGGTCGAGGCGACTTACGGCATGAAGATGCAACTCGTCGGGCTGCTCAACGGGGTTGTGACGATGTACGTGACGAACGAGTTGGCGACTGCTGAGAGGTCGCGGTCCTTGCCGTGGTCGGAGGAGCAGGAGAACGCTGTGCGGATCGCGTACTTGGGGAGTCAGATCGCGGGTGGGGCTTATCCGCGGATGGCTGCGGCGTTCATGGAGGATCCGGGGCCGATTGATCTGGACGCGGTGTTCGATATGGCGCTGGAGAAGGTGTTGGACGCGTTTGCGCCGCGGGGGGATGGGGCGTAGGCGGGTGCGGGTGCGTTGTGGCTGGGCGCGCCCACGCGGCGGAGCCGCATATCAAATACAGCCCCGCGCCCCTAGGGGGTTGCAGGTGGCCCTAGATCAGAGCGAACTGGCCTTCCGGGCCCTCCTCGTGATGGTCCAGGACGGATGCGGGGTGACGGGTCCACTCCGGTGCCGGTAGGACGCCCGCCTTGCGCAGCTCCGTCGCCGTGATCGGGTCTGTCACCTCCAACTCCTCCTGCTGCGGCCGCAGTTCCGCCAACAGCGCCAACACCGTGATCAGCTCCAGCAGTTCCGACGTCCACGTCTGTTGCCAGGTCGTCGGGCGGATCGCCGTCAGCGTGCCCGGTTCCGCCTCCGCCGTTCGGGACGCGAACCACTGCTCCAGTACCCGTACCCCGCTCACCTCGAAGTCCCAGGACTCGGGCGGTACCGGGGAGATGCGGCCCTCGTCGAGGTGGAGGGTCTCCTCGTCGCGGTCGTAGTGGAGGGTGAGGGGGAGGG
>NZ_JBLTJC010000377.1:0-9771 GCF_048158785.1 Streptomyces colwelliae
CAGCTCACGCTCCGGTGAAGTCAACTCGTCGTATGAGAGCACTCATGCAGAGTAGTGATCTCCCTCGCACTCGCCTTGCCCAACTGCTCGCGGATCGTCGTGCGGACCATTCCGTTAGGGGTTCTAAGCCCGCCCAGCGTGCAGGCGAGACGCGAGTGCGCCCCCACACACCGGCCGACAACCCAGTACAGGCAAGGGTGTTCATGCCTGGCCACCCGTTCCTGCGGGCCGTTCGCTCGCTTCTCCAACGGGCTGGAGCGGACCGAGTAAAGGGTGGAGCGCAGCGGAATCGGCGTAGCCGACGCGACCGCAGGGAGCGCCCTTTACTCGGGCCGCGGAAGCCCGACACTCACAAAGAAGCGAGTGGCCCAACGTTCACTTCGCAACGTACGTGACGAACTCGCCCCAAACGGGAGCGGAGAGAGCCAGCTGCGCACCCAGCTTGTTCTTCGAGTCGCGGATGCGGATCGTGGCGGTGGGGGCTACAGCCACCTCGACGCAGTCGTTGATATCGCCGCTGTCGCTGTAGCTGCTCTTGAACCAGTCGAACTCCGTGGCGCTCACAGGCTCCCCAAGAAGTCGGTCCAGATGGTGGAGCCGACGACGAGGTGGGGCGCCTGGGGAGATTTGGAATCGCGGACGTGAATCGCGGCGGAGGCCACGGCCACCTCAACACAGTCGCCGGGTTCGTTGTCATCGCTGTAGCTGCTCTTGAACCAGTGGAGTTTCGTGGTGCTCATAGTCTCCCCAGCACTCGCTCGATGAACTCTCGGGACTCTCTCGGCGTGAGAGCCTGCGCCCGGATCATTCCATAGCGCAACTCGAGAATCCGAAGATCCCTGGGGTGTTCGACCGGGCGCCCGTTGAACGCTCCAGCGGAACGTCCAATTGCCGTGCCGTCAGCGAACTTCAGCACCTGGATCCGGCCCGAGCCTCCAGCGTGCTCCTCCAGCTCAGTAGGCATGACCTGGAGTGAGACGTGCCTCAACTGCGACACCTCCAAGAGGTGTTCTAGCTGACGACGCAGAACCTTCCTTCCCCCGATGGGACGTTCGAGCGTCACCTGCTCCTGAACGAAACTGAGCGTCGGGGCGGGCTCGCGTTCGAAGATCGTCTTTCGGGCCGCGCGAATTGTGGTCTCCCGCTCTACGACCTCCTCGCTGAGCGGGGGTTGCCTCATCCCGAACAGCTTCCGCATGTACTCCGGCGTCTGCAACAGTCCATTGATGTTGTGGCTGCTGTAGTGCATCAACTCAACTGCCCGCTCTTCCAGTTGCGCCAGCTCTCGCGCCTTCTTCGGATACCGAGCCTTCCGCATGTCTTCCATGAACGCCCTCAGATGCCCCTGGGCGTTCAGCAGGTGGTCCACCTTGTCCAGGAACTCCGGCCTCGGGATGCGTACCCCACGTTCGATCTTCCGGATCATGTCTTCGCCGTAGCGCATCGCTACCGCCAGGTCTGCCACTCGCATCCCCGCCAGCTCCCGGAAAACCCTGAGCATCCGACCGACCGCCTGCACCAACGGCTCGATCTCGTCCCCCGGTTCCACATCCCAACCGGCCTCGTCCTCAACCTCGTTCATGCCCCACCTCCATCGCGCACCCGTACCCGTACAACCTCCGAGACTGCCGAGACAACGCGGGACAAAGCCGAGACAGTAACGCTACGCACCGACGCCATCACTCACCCAGGGAAGCAAACCCCGCCACGCTGAGTGACATGAATCAAGAAATCGCCGCCCCTCCCAACTTCACCGTTCTCCTCTCCCCCACTCCCCGAGGCGCACGTCTCGCCCGGCTCCTCGCCACGGAGCAACTCCGCACCTGGGGGCTCCCGTTGGACCGAGCCGCGCAGATCGTCGCCGAGTTGGCGGCCAACGCCGCGACCCATGGGCGTGTCACGGGACGTGACTTCCGGCTGACTCTGTACGTCGTCGCCGGAACTCTTCGTATCGAGGTGTCGGACACGCGCGGCGACCGGCTGCCGCGGCTTCAACAGGCAGACCCGTGTGGTGAATCGGGCCGGGGGCTGCTTCTCGTGGACGCCCTGGCCGACCGCTGGGGCGTCACCCCGGGGCCGCGCCCGCGCAAGACGGTCTGGGCCGAGGTGAGGACGTGAGCGAAGAGTGAGGTTCAGCCAGAGTGTGGTTCAGCCTCCGAGTGTCACGTCCTTCGTCTCCTCAACTCCCGCCGTACGACCCGGTGCCGTGTGGTACTTCCAGTACAGGTTCGTGTGGGCGATGACCTGCTCCGGCGGCGGCGCACCCCACTTGCTCAGGTCCGACGTGGTGTGGGCGTCGCCGACGAGTGTCACGTCGTAGCCGCGTACGAACGCGCCGTGGAGCGTGGCGCGGATGCACGCGTCGGTGGACGCGCCCGCCACCACCAGGCGGCCGACCTGGGCGGCTGCCAGCACCTCTTCCAGGGAGGTGTCCTCGAAGGAGTCGGGGTAGTGCTTGGGGACGAGGGGCTCGCCGTCCCAGAGGTGGAGTTCGGGGACGTACTCCCAGTCCTTGCTGCCTGCCGTCACGTTCTCGTCGGAGTGCTGGACCCAGACGACCTGGACGCCTTCCTCGCGAGCCCTGTCGACGAGCGCGGAGATGTTGGCGACGACCGCGTCACGCTCGTACGCGTCGGCCACGACACCGACCTGGACGTCGATCAGGAGGAGTGCGGTGTTGGGGCGTTCTGTGAGTGTGGTCATGCTCAACACGCTAGTCCGGCCCACTGACATCCGCTCGGTCCGGAGCGGCCCCTCCGTCACTGACGCGAACTGCCGCGCCACCCGAACTCGGTGACGCGGCAGATCAGTTGCCCGGTGCCTCAGTGCCTCGCGGCAGCCGCCTCAGGCCCGGACCAACTCCCGGTCCTCGTCGGGATCCGAGTCCTTGGAGTCGAGGTCGCGCAGGCCTTCGCCCTCGACGTCCACGTTCGGCAGTACCCGGTCCAGCCACTTCGGCAGCCACCACGCCCGCTTGCCGAGCAGTGCGAGCACCGCCGGGACGATCGCCATGCGGACCACGAACGCGTCGAAGAAGACGGCGATCGCGAGGCCGAAGCCGATCATCTTGATCATGGATTCGCTGGAGCTGATGAAGCCGGAGAACACGGCGATCATGATGACGGCCGCTGCGGTCACCACCCGGGCGCTGTGCTTGAAGCCCGTGACGATCGCCTGGCTCGGCTTCTCGCCGTGGACGTGGGCCTCGCGCATGCGGGTCACGAGGAACACCTCGTAGTCCATGGCCAGTCCGAAGACCACGCCGACCATGAAGATCGGCATCATCGACATGACGGGGCCGGTTTCCTCGACGCCCATCAGGCCCGACAGCCAGCCCCACTGGAAGACCGCCACCACCGCGCCGAGGGCCGCCATCACCGAGAGGAGGAAGCCCAGGGCCGCCTTCAGCGGGACCAGGATCGAGCGGAAGACCACTATCAGCAACAAGAACGCCAGGCCTACCACCAGGATCAGGTACGGGATCAGCGCGTCGTTCAGTTTCTGCGACACGTCGATGTTCATCGCCGTCGTGCCGGTGACCAGGACCGACGAGTCGGTGTCCGCCTTGACCTCGGTGCCCGCGTCACGGATGCCGTGGACCAGGTCCTCGGTCGTGACGGACGACGGCTTGGAGTCCGGGACGACGGTGATCGTCGCGGTGTCGCCGTCCTTGTTGAAGGTCGCCGGGGTGACCGTGGTGACGTCCTTCAGGGCCTTGATCTTGTCGGTCACCGTGGTGACGTCGGCCTTCGGGGTCTTGCTGTCCTTCGCGTCCACGACGACCATCAGCGGACCGTTGAAGCCGGGGCCGAAGCCCTCGGACAGGAGGTCGTACGCCCTGCGCTGGGTCGTGGACGTGGGCTGCGAACCGTCGTCGGGCAGGCCCAGTTCGAGCGAGGCCGCCGGGATCGCCGCCGCGCCGAGTCCGATCACACCGAGGAGCAGGACCGCCAGGGGGCGTCGTACGACGAAGCTCGCCCAGCGGGTGCCCATGTTCGGGCGGGACGACTTCTCGGCGGCCTTGGCCCGTCCGCCGCCCAGGAGCTTGCTCTTCTGGCCGGTGGGCTTGATCTTCTTGCCCGCGTAGCCCAGCAGCGCCGGGATCATGGTGAGGGCGATGAGGACCGCTATCGCCACCGTGCCGGCCGCCGCCACGCCCATCTTCGTCAGCATCGGGATGTTGACGACCGCCAGGCCGACCAGTGCGATCACTACCGTCAGACCTGCGAACACGACCGCCGAGCCCGCCGTACCGACCGCTCGTCCGGCCGCCTCCTCGCGTTCGCGGCCCTCCGCCAGCTCCGCCCGGTAGCGGGAGACGATGAACAGCGCGTAGTCGATGCCGACCGCGAGGCCGATCATCATCGCGAGGGTGGAGGTGGTGGTGCCCAGGTCGAGGGCGTTCGCCAGTGCCGTGATCGTCGAGACACCGATGCCTACGCCGATCAGGGCGGTGAGCAGCGGGAATCCGGCCGCGAGGAGTGAGCCGAAGGTGATGACGAGGACCACGGCGGCTATCGCGATGCCAATGATCTCCGTCGAGCCCGTCTCGGGGGTCGCGGTGAGCGCGTCACCGCCGACCTCGACGGTCAGTCCGGAGGCCCGGGCCTGCTGTGCGGTCTCCTTCAGGGCGTCCTTCGACGCGTCCTTCAGCTCCATGCCGGAGACCTTGTACTTCACGGAGGCGTAGGCGATCGTGCCGTCCTTGCTGACGGCCTTGCCCTTGAAGGGATCGGCGACCGAGACGACCTCGGAGCCGTCGCCGAGGTCCTTGACGGTCTTCTCGACGGTGGCCTTGTTCGCGCCGGAGTCGAGCTTCTCGCCGGCCGGGGCCTTGAAGACCACCCGGGCGGTGGCGCCGTCGGCGCTCATCCCGGGGAAACGCTGTTCCAGCAGGTCGAAGGCCTTCTGGGCCTCGGTTCCGGGTACGGAGAAGGAGGAGGCGCCGGCTGCGGGCGCGCTGGCCGCGCCGACACCCGCGAGCGTCAGCAGCGCGATCCATAGAAGGGCGACGTAGTGCCGTCGCCTGAAGGCGAGCCGGCCGACTTTGTAGAGGAACGTGGCCACGAGGGCGTACTCCCGGTCAGGTCGTGGGGTTCTTCGGGGCAGGGGTGATCGACCGGTTGGGGACACGGTTGATCTGCCCGACGACGTGAGCGGTTACGTCAGGTGGGCGTGCTGTGGGTTGTGTGCGGGGTTTTTCAGGTGGTGGGTACTGGTGCGCCTAGTGCGGGGAGCACGACGGCGTCGATGTACGACAGCAGGAAGGCCTGGGTCGGCGGCTGCTCGTCGATCATGGTGCGGGCGGCGAACCCGCCGATCATCATGTGCACGATGTACTCGATCGCCGGATTGTCGGCACGGATCTCACCCCGGTCGATCGCCCGCTGGAGCACCGTCTGGAACTCCGCCATCTCGGGCTCGACGAGGTGTTCCCGGAACGCCTTGAGGAGGTCCGGGCTGCCGTGCATCGCCATGGCCAGGCCCCGCATCAGCGCGGAGTTCTGCTCCATCTCGCAGTCGTCCGACCGCATCGTGAGGGCGTGGAAGTCACCCCTGAGCGAACCGGTGTCGACGGCGGCAGCCGAGGCGCCCGGCTTGTTGTGCCGCACCGCTTTGGCCACCAGCTCGGCCTTGCCGCCCCACTGGCGGTAGAGCGTCGCCTTGCTGGACTTGGTGCGGGCCGCCACGGCGTCCATGGTCAGGGCGTCGTAACCGACTTCCCGGAGCAGGTCGAGCACGGCCGCGTACAGCTCGGCCTCGCGCTCGGGTGTGATGCGACTGCGACGCGCCGTTGCGACTTCAGTCATGCCACTCACCTCTCCGGATCCGAACGAGACGGTTTCGTACCGGCCTCGCGTAGTCATGAATGTAGCGCACTCTCCAACGAAACGAAACCGTTTCGTACGTGTCGAGAGTCACCCGCCGGGTCACCCGTCGGCCGCATCGGCGATTTTTCATAAGTTGCTCGGGTCCGTCCCCCGGAAAAGCATAGGGACGTGAGCTATCTGCGCCTGCCGCACCTCAGTGGCGACCTCCTGAGTTTCGTGGCCGAGGACGACCTCTGGCTGGCCCCTCTCGACGGCAGGGGCCGCGCCTGGCGGCTCACCGTCGACCGTACGAAGGTCGGTCACCCACGCTTCTCCCCCGACGGCCGCCACATCGCGTACACGACCTGGCGCAGCCTGGTCCCGGAGATCCATCTCGCGCCGGTCGAGGGCGGCCCCGGCCGCCGGCTCACGTACTGGGGCAGCGCCGACACCCAGGTCTGCGGCTGGACCCCGGACGGCGACATCCTCGCCGTGGCCTCGCACGGCGAGCCGTTCTCCTACTTCACCTGGGCCCACAAGGTCCCCACCGACGGCGACCCCGGCGGCCGGCTCCCCTGGGGCCCGGTCTCCGACATCCAGCTGGCCGACGTCGACGGCGAACGCCGGACCCTGCTCCTCACCGGCACCCCACCGCACGAACCGGCCGCCTGGAAGCGCTACCGCGGCGGCGCCATGGGCCGCCTCTGGCTGCACGGCCGCCGCCTGCTCGCCGACCTCGAAGGCCACCTGCACTCCCCGATGTTCGTCGACGGCCGCATCGCCTTCCTCTCCGACCACGAGGGCATCGGCAACCTCTATTCCTGCTCCTACGACGGCTCCGACCTCCGGCGCCACACCGATCACGACGCCTTCTACGCCCGGCACGCGGCGAGCGACGGCACCCGCGTCGTGTACCAGTGCGCCGGTGACCTGTGGATCGTCGACGACCTGTCGGCGGCGTCGACCCCGCGCAAGCTCGACGTCCAGCTGAGCGGGCCGCGCGCCGGCCGCCGTACCTACCAAGTACCCGCCGCCCAGCACGTCGACGGCATCTCGGTCGACGAGACGGGCCGCGCGAGCGCGGTCGTCGTACGGGGAAGTCTGTACTGGCTCACGCACCGCGACGGCCCGGCCCGCACCATCACCGACACCCCGGGCGTACGGGTCCGACTCCCCGAGATGTTGGGCTCCGGCGGGCAGGTCGCCTACGTCACGGACGCGGACGGCGAGGACGCGATCGAGATCGCCTACCTCCCCCGGGCCTCCGGCGAACGCGAGCCCCGCCGGCTCGCCTCCGGCGAGGTGGGCCGCGTACTGGAGCTGGTGTCGGACACGGCGGGCGAGCGGCTGGCCATCGCGGCGCACGACGGACGACTCCTGCTCCTGGACGCCACGGAGGAAACGAACGGCGAGGTGACCGAGCTGATCTGCTCGATCAACGGCCCGGTACGCGACCTCGCCTTCTCCCCGGACGGCAGCTGGCTGACCTGGTCCCACCCCGGCATCGGTCGCTCGCTCCGCCAGATCAAGATGGCGCGCATAAAGGACCGTTTGATCGTCGACGTCACCAACGGCCGCTTCGAGGACGAGAATCCGGTCTTCACGCGCGACGGCCGCTACCTCGCCTTCCTCTCCTGGCGCGGCTTCGACCCGGTCTACGACGTCCACACCGGCGACCTCTCCTTCCCGCTCGGCTGCCGTCCCTACCTGGTCCCCCTCTCCTCGGCCACGCCTTCCCCCTTCGCGCTGACCCCGGAGGGCCGCCCGGCCGCCGGTGGCCTGGACGCGGCGGAGGACGACGAAGGCGCGGACGGCGCGGTGACCGTGGAGGTGGAAGGACTGGAGAGCAGAGTCACTCCATTCCCCGTCTCCGCCTCCAAGTACTCGGCGCTGTACCCGGTTTCGGGCGGCGGACTGGTCTGGCTGCGCTGGCCGATCTCGGGCGCGCTGGGCGAGACCTTCGCCAACCCGGACGACACGAGCGGCCGGCCGACCCTCGAGTACTTCAACATCAGCAAGGCGAAGAAGTCCGAACTGGTCGACCACCTCGACTGGTTCGCGGTGAGCGGCGACGGCTCACGCCTGGTCGTCGTAGACGAGGACGAACTGCGCGCAGTCCCTTCAACCGAGTCCGGCGACGGCGACTCGACGGTCTGGATCGACCTCCGCCGCATCCTCCACGAGGTGGACCCGCCCGCCGAATGGCGCCAGTCGTACGAGGAGGCGGGCCGCCTGATCCGCGCGTACTACTGGGACCCGCAGATGTGCGGCATCGACTGGACCGGGGTCCTGGACCAGTACCGCCCGCTGGTCGAACGGGTCGCGTCCCCCGACGACTTCGCGGACCTGCTCCGGGAAGTCCTGGGCGAGTTGGGCACGTCCCACGCCTACGTCACCGCGTCCCGCCGCAACGAGGGCCCGCCCCACTACCAGCGCCGACAGGGCCTGCTGGGCGCCAACTTCGTCCGCAGGGAGGGCGGTTGGACGGTGGCCCGCATCCTCCCCGGCGAGTCCTCGGACTCCAAGGCCCGCTCCCCGCTGGCAGGCACGGGCATCCGCGAGGGCGCGATCCTGACCCACGTGGACGGCCGCCCGGTGGACGAACTCACGGGCCCCTACCCCCTGTTGGCAGGCGCGGGCGGCACAACGGTGGAGCTGACCTTCACCCCGGCGGAGGGCGAGGGCAGGGCCCGCCGCGTCGCCGTGGTCCCCCTCGTCGACGAACGCCCCCTCCGCTACCAGGACTGGGTGGCCAAACGCCGGGCCGTCGTACGGGAGTTGAGCGGCGGCCACTGCGGCTACCTCCACATCCCCGACATGGGCGGCTCCGGCTGGGCCCAGTTCAACCGCGACCTGCGCCTGGAGGTGTCCCGCCCGGCCCTCATCGTCGACGTACGCGGCAACGCGGGCGGCCACATCAGCGAGTTGGTCGTGGAGAAGCTGACCCGCACGATCCTGGGCTGGGACCTGACCCGCAACGCCCAACCGGTGTCGTACGCGTCAAATGCCCCCAGGGGTCCGGTGGTTGCCCTCGCCGACGAGGCAACCTCCTCGGACGGCGACATGATCACGGCCGCCTTCAAGCTGCTCAAGCTCGGCCCGGTGGTAGGCCAACGCACCTGGGGCGGAGTCGTCGGCATGACCGGCCGCCACCAACTCGGCGACGGCACGGTGATCACGGTCCCCATGAACGCGGCCTGGTTCGACGCGTACGGCTGGTCCGTGGAAAACAGAGGCGTAACCCCGGACTTGGAAATCCTCCGCACCCCCCTGGACTGGGCAGAGGGCCGCCACGCCCAACTGGACGACGCGATCCGCCTGGCGCTGGACCTGTTGTCCATCCACCCGGCGGCAACCCCGCCCGACTACTCAGCCGTCCCGGACCGAAGCAGGCCAAAGTTGCCGCCACGTTCTTGAGAGACAGCGGGGCGATTTCCTTAGGGGCGCGGGGGGGGGCTGTGCCCATGTGCGACTCCGCCACGCTCTTGAGACACGGCACCCCAACTCCCCAGGGGCGCGGGGAACTGCGCGACCAGCCCCCACCGGGCCGCCACTCAACAACGAAACGAAACGTGGGGCGCCCCCAAACACAGGGCGCCCCACGCAAACGGACTCCAACTAAACGTCGTAGTCCTGGTCCATCCGGTCCTCTTCACGCTGCATACGCTCAGAGGCCTCGTCCCGCTGCTGGCCGCGCTCCTGGCCGCGTTCCTGGCCACGCTCCTGGCCGCGCTCCCGCGCCTCGTCGCGACCCTGACCGGCCTTCTCCTTGGCCTTGTTCGCGAGCTCTTCGGCCTTGTCCTGGAACTGGTCCTTCATACCCATGTGGGTTCACTCCCGTACTGAGGGGGGACTTGTGGGCCCCTCGCTGGGGCCTCGACCAGATTCACACGCCAGAACAAAGCGCGCATTTCGATCAGTCACGCTGAGTAGCCCGGGCCGCTTCGTCCGCCGCCCCACC
>NZ_JBLTJC010000378.1:0-9763 GCF_048158785.1 Streptomyces colwelliae
CAGGAACCGAACACCTCCTCCTCGGACTGCTCACCGACGGCGTGGCCGCCGCCACCCTGGAAGAACTCGGCGTCACCCGCGACAAGATCCGCGAGGTGAGCCGTCGGCTCTTCGCCTACCCCGCCGAGTACGTCTTCGACGGCTTGAAGGTGCCGCAGTTGGTGCCGGCGGTCAGGCAGTCGAGGGCGTTGTTCACGATGGTGGGGGAGACGTAGCCGCTGCCGGCCGCGCTCGTCGAGGCCGGGAGGCCCAGGCCCACCTGGGAGGGGGAGAGGCCGCCCTGGAGCTGGATGCAGGCGAGGGCCGTGAGGAAGTCGACCGTGCCCTGGCCGTAGACCTTGCCGTCGCAGCCCAGCATCGTGCCGCTGTTGTAGTACTGCATGTTGACGACCGTGAGGATGTCCTTCACGTTCAGGGCCGTCTGGAAGTACGCGTTCGACGTGGACTGCATGTCGATCGTCTGGGGGGCCATCGTGATGATGAGGGACGAGCCCGCCTTCGACGACAGAGACCTCAACGCCTGTGTCATGTAGGTCGCGTTGATGCCGTTCTCCAGGTCGATGTCGACGCCGTCGAAGCCGTACGTCTGCATCAGGGAGTAGACCGAGTTGGCGAAGTTCGTCGCGGACGTCGAGTCGCTCACCGAGATCGTGCCGTTCTGGCCGCCGATCGAGATGACGACCTTCTTGCCGGCCGCGTGCTTGGCCGCGATGTCCGCCTTGAACTGGTCGACCGTGTAGCCGCCGAGGCCCGACGAGTCGAGCGTGAAGGAGACCGCGCCCGGCGTCGAGGTCGCGTCCGCGAAGGCCACCGCGATGATGTCGTACTGGGAGGAGACCGCCGAGAGCTTCTGGACGGTCGCGCCGTTGTTGAAGTTCTGCCAGTAGCCGGTCACCGCGTGCTTCGGGAGGGTGCCGTTTCCGCCGCCGCCCGTCGCCGTCGTCGTGCCCGTCACCGCCGTCGACTTCCCGGACTCACCCGCCGAGTTGGTCGCCGTGATCTGGAAGGAGTACGACGTCGACGCCGCAAGTCCCGTGATCGTGGCGGACGTTCCCGTCACCGCCGTGATCTTCGTGCCGTCGCGATAGACGTTGTAGCCCGTCGCTCCCGACACCGCGCTCCACGCCAGCGAGACCGACGAGGACGTCGTGGACGGGACCGTGACACCCGTCGGTGTCGCCGGGACGGTCGGGGCCGGGTCGCTGCCTCCGCCGCCGTCCGGGCCGTAGACCGAGATGTCGTCCGCGTAGTACGCGGCCTGTCCGTACCAGCCGTGTGTGTACACCGAGACGGACGTGGTCGAGGCGCCCGTCGTGAACGTCGTCGACAGCTGCTTCCACGACGTGGTGTCGGGGGTCCAGGTCGAGACGTCCGTCGTACCCGTGCCCGTCACGCCCAGGTAGGAGTAGCCGCCCTGCACCCACGCGCTCAGTGTGTACGTCGAGTTGGGCTTCACGGCCACCGACTGGGTGCACTGGGCGTTGTCCTGGCCGGCCGGCGTGCCCTTCAGCGCGGACGCGCCGCCGTGCACCGGGGACGAGACGGTCGTGCCGCTGCCCGCCGTACAGGTCCAGTTGGTCAGGCCCGACTCGAAGCCGGCGTTCCTGGCGTTGTTGATGTCGGCGGCGGACGCCTGGCCGGTGCCCGCGAAGGAGAGAGCGAGGGCGGCCATGGCGACCCCGGCCCACAGGCGTCTTTTCCTGAGTACGGGCATGCCTGGTGCGCGGTCCACTGATGCCTCCGGTGGGGAGTTTGGAGGGGACTGTGACGACGGTGGCCACCGCTGGAAGTCCAGAGTTGGTCCAGACCAATCTGATGTCAAGAGGTCCAGACCAACTTCGAGGGTCGGGGTACCCTCCCGGACCGGCTCATCCCGTCGGTCGAACTGGGCCGCGCACCCGGCCCGTTGTGCGACCTGCCCCGATTTGGCGTGTTGTGTGCGATGACAGTTGCCGCACAGCTACAGAAACGCTGTTCTCCGGTCACAGGGGCGTGGTTACAGTGCTGAGGTAGTCACGCAGTGAAGTCAACTCGGCGTACCGGAGTAATGCCGGCGAGCCGACAGGCGTGAGACGGGGAGCTGCGCGTGCCAACTGCCATTGCCGTGACCAGCGCCGACATGGCGCTGCCGCCACAGGACGAACGGACCCTGCCCGCCGTCGTCCTGCGGGACCTGGATCAACGACCGCTGGACCAGGCGCTGTCGGAGATGCAGGCCCTGATCGACCAGCACGGGCATGTCGTCGTCGTGTCCTCGCAGGCCGTGTCCGAAGGTGTGGACCGACGGCTGCACACGATCCGGTCCATCCTGGAGAGCGATCGGATCGCCCTGTTCCGCCCCAATCTGCCCCCGCTCGGACTCGCCGTCCTGGCCCGGCAGTTGAGGCAGCTGGCGTCCTGCGACCTCAGCCCCGGTGTGCTCGCCTCGTCCGGCCGGCTGCTCACGCACTACATCCACGCCGGTGCGCTCCTCGGCTCGGTCACCAAGCTGGACCGGGTCCCCGTCGGCCTCAAGTCGCACGCCAAGTCCTGGGTGCCCGGCAGCCAGTTCGCGGTGATCGCCCACCCCGAGCCGCAGCTCGTCCGGGTCGGCCCCGGAGTCACGCTGGAGGGCCCGGAGTTCGGCACCTGGATGCTGGTCGCCAAGGGGCAGCTCCAGTCCGACTGGATCGGCACCACCCTCGCCCCGGCGTGGAACGCGATGGGGCTGCGCGAGGCCACCCTGCCCGCCGAATCGGTGAGTTGGTGGGGTACGAACAAGTTGATCGAGTTCTGTACGTTTCTGCCCGACCTGTCGGTGCTGTACCAACTGGTCACCTCTGTACGGCAGTCCGTGTGCCACTGGTGCGGCATCGACGTCATCGGCGACCGTTGTGTCTTCTGCTCCGCCACACCGCCCGTTCACGAGAACCAAACATCGAGCGGATAAGTCCTCAACACACAGGACACGCTTACAGCACACGAATACAGCACACGAATTCGCTCGGCCCGGTTCGATCCAGCTCCATCTGGCTCCATCTCGCCCTATCCCGCTCCATACCGCTCGATCCGGTCCGATCACGCTCGATCCGCTCATTTCCGCTCGACCGATATCCCCAATGAGGTTGTACGGTTCATGAACTCCCGTCAGCGCCGCGGCGTGATACTCCTGCTCCTGTCGGTGATCTGCGCCCTCGGCGCTTTCGCCGGTGTCCTCTCCGTCATCCGTGACGTGAAGTCCAAGGTCGGTCCCGAGGTCACGGCGTACCAGGTCAAGGGCAACGTGGCGCCCTACACGGCGCTCACCGCCGCCCAGTTCAAGAAGATCGAGATGCCCAAGCGGTGGCTGTCGGACAACGCCGTGACCGATCTGCGCCAGATCCAGGGCAAGATCGCGGTGACCACCCTGCGCGGGGGCTCCCTGCTACAGACCGACATGATCGTGGACCAGCCGGCCCTCCAGCCCGGGCAGCAGGAGGTCGCCATCATGATCGATGCGGCGACCGGCGTCGCCGGCAAGATCACGCCAGGCTCCACGGTCAACGTGTACGCGACCTTCGAGGGCGCGAAAGAGGGTGACCCCGACCAGTCCAAGATCATCGTGACCAACGCGAAGGTCATCGACGTCGGCCACATCACCGCCCTCGACCCCGGCAGCAACAGCGACAAGAACCAGCAGTCCACCGACGGCGTGCCGATCACCTTCGCGCTCTCCACGCTCGACGCCCAACGCATCACCTACGCCGAGTCGTTCGCCGAGCGGGTGCGGCTCGCGCTGGTGGCGCCCGGCGGCGATACGACCGTGCCGGAGCAGGACCGGACGTACGAACTCGCGAAGGACAAGTGAGAGGCCCGCATGCCCACCAGGATTCTTCCGGCGGTCGGAGACGCGGACGCCATCCGCGCCATCACGACCCTGCTCAGCCAGCTCCCGGACGCCGATCCGGTGGCCCCGGTGGCCGACTCGACGCAGCTCATCGACACCCTGGCCCGGCTCGCCGCCGAGTCCGTCGACGAGCTGCCCGAGGTCGTGGTGGTGCATGAACGCATCGGTCCCGTCCCCGCGTTGGAGCTGGTCCGCGAGGTCGCGCTGCGCTTCCCGGCGGTGGGCGTCATCCTCGTCACCACCGACGCGAGCCCCGGCCTCTTCCAGGCCGCCATGGACTCCGGCGCCCGCGGACTGATCGCCCTCCCGCTGAGCTACGAGGAGTTGGCCAACCGCGTCCAGGCCGTCGCCGCCTGGTCGGTGGGCGTACGGCGCCACTTGGGCCATGGCGGCGACGTGTTCACCGGCGTCGGCGGGACCGTCGTCACGGTCAGCGGTTCCAAGGGCGGCGTCGGCGCCACCCTCGCCGCGATCCAACTCGCCCTCGCCGCCCAGGCGTCGGGCCGTAGCGTCGCGCTCGTCGACATGGACCTCCAGACCGGGGACATCGCCTCCTTCCTGGACGTGCAGTTCCGGCGCTCCGTGGTCGACCTCGCCGCGATCACCGACATCTCGCCGCGGGTCCTGGCCGACGCCGTCTTCCGGCACGACACGGGGCTCGCGCTGCTGCTGGCCCCCGGCGAGGGCGAGCGCGGCGAGGAGGTCACCGACCGGGCCGCCCGCCAGATCGTCAGCGCCCTGCGCTCCCGCTACGAGGTCGTCGTCATCGACTGCGGCGCCCAGATGAGCGGTGCGAGCGCGGCCGCCGTCGAAATGGCCGACACGGCACTGCTGTTCACCACCCCGGACGTGGTCGCCGTACGCGCCGCGAAGCGCACCGTGCGGATGTGGGACCGGCTCCAGATCCGCAAGGCGGAGGAGACGACGATCGTCGTCAACCGGTACACGCGCGGCACCGAGATCCAGCCGGCGCTCATCCAGCGCATCACCGGCACGACGGTCGCCGCCACCGCGGTCCCCGCCAACTTCAAGGAACTCCAGGGCGCGGTGGACGCGGGCCGCCTGCACGAACTCGACAACAAGAGCGTGGTGAAACAGGCCCTTTGGGGTCTCGCGGGCGAACTCGGACTGGTCAAGGTCCCCGAAGTCGCCCAGAAGAGCGGGCGGTCGAGAAGCGGCGGCGATCGCGGCTCGGTGAGCTTCCGGCGTCGGAGAGAGTGAACGGGGATGCGTATGACTTTGATCTCTGCGCACGGGCGGGACAGGGGCCGAGACAGGGACCGGGGCCGGGACAGGGACCGGGGCCAGACCACCATCGAGTTCCTCGGCATGACCCCGCTGATCATCCTGACGCTGGTGCTGATGTGGCAGTTCGCGCTGGTGGGGTACACCTTCACGCTCGCGGGGAATGCTGCGGACGAGGCGGTGCGGGCGGGGACGGCCGCCGCCCCGGGGGAACGGGAGGCCGCCTGCGAACAGGCCGGCCTCGACAAGCTGGACGGCGCGTGGAAGGGGGACGCCACGGTGACCTGCGGCGGCACGGGCTTCGTCACGGCGGACGTCGACCTCAAGGTGCCCGTCCTCTTCCCGGGCGCGATCGGCTTCCCCTTCACGGTGCACGGCCACGCGGGCGCCGTAGAGGAGGCGAAGGACTGAGATGGACAGGGGTAGGAAGGAACGGGGCCAAGTCGCCATCGAGTACCTCGGGTTCATCCCGGTCCTGATCCTCGTCACGCTGGCGGCGGTGCAGCTCGGGCTGGTCGCGTACACCGCGGAGCAGGCGGGGACGGCGGCCCGGGCGGGAGCGCGCAGCGCCTCGCTCCGGCAGGGGGCCCAGCCGGCGTGCAGCGAGGCCGTCAGCGACTGGCTCTCGGTCAGCTGTCCGGCGTCGTTCGGCGGCGAGGCGGTCACGGTCACCGCCACCATCCACATCCCGTCGGTCATCCCCGGCTACGACGGCTTCGGAGACGCCAGCAAGACCGCCACCATGCCGCTCGACCACTGAACGACAGAGCACGGCGGAGCACGACAGAGCAAACGGCGGAGCACGACAGAGAACGACAGAGTTCGACTGGGTTCGACTGAACAAGGAGCGAGGAGCACAGCACTCATGGGTCTGCGGGAACGCGTCAACCATCCCGAGGAGAACGGCCATCGGGGCGAGGACGGCCACATGGTCTCCTCGTACCGCGCCAAACTCCTGGAGGAGATCGACCTCGCGGAGATGAGCGCGCTGGCCGCCGCCGAGCGACGGGCCCGCCTGGAGCGGGTGTTGGGGCACATCATCAGCCGCGAGGGCCCGGTCCTCTCGACCGTCGAGCGCTCGCAGCTGATCCGCCGGGTCGTCGACGAGGCGCTCGGCCTCGGCATACTCGAACCGCTCCTCGAGGACGCGTCGATCACCGAGATCATGGTGAACGGCCCGGACGCGATCTTCGTCGAACGCGGCGGCCGGGTCGAGCAGTTGCCGCTCCGCTTCCCCTCCCACGACCAGCTGATGCAGACCATCGAGCGGATCGTGTCGACGGTCAACCGCCGCGTGGACGAGTCGAATCCGATGGTCGACGCGCGACTGCCGTCCGGCGAGCGCGTCAACGTGATCATCCCGCCGCTGTCGCTGACCGGCGCCACGCTCACCATCCGCCGCTTCCCGCGCTCCTTCACGCTCCAGGAGATGGTCGGCTTCGGCTCGCTCGACGAGCACATGCTGTATCTCCTCGCGGGCCTGGTGCACGCGAAGTTCAACATCATCGTGTCCGGCGCGACGGGCACCGGCAAGACCACACTCCTCAACGCGCTCTCCGGCCTGATCCCGGAGACCGAGCGCATCATCACCATCGAGGACTCCGCCGAACTCCAGCTCCAGCAGTCGCACGTGATCCGCCTGGAGGCACGCCCGCCGAACGTGGAGGGCAAGGGCCAGGTGACGATCCGCGACCTGGTGCGCAACTCGCTGCGTATGCGCCCGGACCGGATCGTCGTGGGTGAGGTCCGAGGCGGCGAGTCCCTCGACATGCTCCAGGCGATGTCGACGGGCCACGACGGCTCCCTCGCCACGGTCCACGCGAACAGCGCGGAGGACGCGCTGATGCGCCTGAAGACCCTGGCGTCCATGTCCGAGGTCGAGATCCCCTTCGAGGCGCTGCACGACCAGATCAACAGCGCCATCGACGTCATCATCCAGCTCACCCGATTCGCCGACGGCGCCCGCCGCATCACCGAGATCGCCCTCCTCGACAGCCACGGCAGCGAGCCGTACCGGCTGGCGACGGTGGCCCGCTTCAGCCCGCAGCCCATCTCCGCCGACGGCCGGGTCTACGGCACGTTCGAGTACTTCCCGCTCTCGCGCCGCACCGCCGACCGGCTCTACATGGCGAGCCAGCCCCTGCCGCAGGCCTTCGGCGTCGCCCACACCGCGGAACAGCTCGCCCTCAGAGAAGCCAGTAGGTAGGGACCGACCCCATGGATCTCCAGACGATCGTCACGCTCACCACCGGCGTCACCCTGCTGACCTGTGTCCTGGGTGTCGCCGGCGTGCACGCCTACGCCACCGGCAAGGCGCAGCGCGCGGCCCTGGTCGACCGGCTGTCGTCGACCGGCCAGATCCAGGTGGGCCGGGTCCGCCGCTTCCGTGAACTGGACCGCAGACTGCGCCGTACGAGGCTCGGCCGTCAGCTCGAACTCCGCCTGGCGGCAACGGGCCTGGACATGACGCCGGGCGAGTTCTTCGTCTACATGCTGGCCACGGTGGCGGCCCTCTGGCTGATCGGACAGGCGTCGCTGGCGCCCTTCTTCGGGCCGATCGCGGGCCTGTTGGGCATCGGGGTGGCGATCCAGTTCCTCAACTGGCAGCGCCAGAAGCGCATCGAGAAGTTCATCAACCAACTCCCCGAACTGGCCCGCATCATGGCCAACGCCACCCACGCGGGCCTCGCGCTGCGCACCTCGATCAGCATGGCGGCGGAGGAGCTGGAGGCACCGGCCGGGGAGGAACTCGCCAAGGTGGCCAACCAGTTGGCGGTGGGCGCCTCCATGGACGACGCGCTGAGCGAACTGGCCGACAGGCTCCCGTCCCGCGAACTCGTCGTACTGGTAACGACGTTGGTGCTCTCGAACCGGGCGGGCGGCCAGGTGGTCAGCGCCCTGCGCAACCTCACGGAGACCCTGGAGGAACGCAAGGAGACCCGCCGCGAGGTCCGCACCCAGCTCTCCCAGGTCAACATGACGGCGTACGCCGTTCCGGTGATGGGCGTAGGCGCCCTCTTCCTGATGGACGGCGTCAAACCCGGCGCCCTGGAACGGATGACGGGCTCCCCGATCGGCCAGGCCTGCGTGATCATCGCGTTCGGGCTGTACGCGATCGGCTTCGTCCTCATCCGCCGCCTGTCACGCATCGACGTCTGAGATGTCCGAGATCTGAGAGGGGGAGACCTGATGACAGCACTGGCACTCGGCCTGGTGATGGGCCTCAGCGTGTGGGGCATCTTCGCGGGCATCCGCATGTACAGGGCGGACGCGAAACTGCCCAGCGACCTCGTCCTGGCCCTGGAGGTCGGCGCGACCCGCACCGGCGCGGTCGACTCCCTCATCGACCGCATGGGCATGCGCTACGCCCCGATGGTCCTCCGCCTGATGGGCCCCAAGCTGGTCGCCAAGTACCGCCGCAAGATAGACCTCGCGGGCAACCCCGGCGGCCTGACCATCGACCGCTACGCGGCCCGCCGGGCGGTCTACGGCTTCCTCGGCGGCTTCGGCGGCCTGCTGATGCTGCTCCAAGGGCACTACATCGTCGCCGTCATCCTGTTCGCCTTCGGCGCGTTCTGGACGGAGGTCGGCATCTGGTCGGCGATCCGCATCCGCAAGGACGTGATCGAACGGACCCTGCCGGACTTCCTCGACGTCCTCGCGGTGGTGGTGAGCGCGGGCCTGGGCTTCCGCCAGGCCCTGGACCGCGTCGCCTCGAAGTACGAAGGCCCGTGGGCGGACGAACTCCGCATCACCCTCCGCCAGATGGACCTCGGCATGAGCCGCCGCGCCGCCTTCACGGAACTCCGGCGACGCAACGACAGCGAGCAAGTCGCCATGTTCGTCACGGCGTTGCAGCAGGGGGAGGAACTGGGCGCGCCGATCGTCGACACGCTGGTGTCCTTGGCGAAGGACATGCGCCGCACGGACGCGCAGAACGCCCGGCGGAAGGCGGCCCGTGCGGTTCCCAAGGCCACCATGATGATCACCACGTTCATGGTCCCGGCCACGATGCTGCTGCTCGGCGCGGGGTTGTTGCTCGGCTCCGGCACGGACTTCAGCACGATCACGGGCAAGTAGGGGCGGACGGGGGCGACTTGAACGATGGCGACGACGGACGAACGTGAACGCACGGGACTGCTGCGACGGCGCCCCAAACCGACCGAGATCACGACACCGCCGGCGGGGACGGTGCTGCCGGACCATGTGCGGTCGGGGGCGACGGACATTCCGGTGACGACGGTGACGCCGGCGCTGCCGGAGGGATGGGTACCGGTGGGGGGCCGCCTTCCGGGCGTACCGAGGCCACCGGCGCAGCCGGGCGTGGAACGGATAGCCGCCGATGGCGGGGAAGCCCCACAGGGGCCACCGGCACCTGACGACGATGGCGCCACGGGCGGTGCGGGCGGTGCGCGTGGGAATCAGATCCCGGCCGAAGGCCGGGAAGTGGCCCTCCCCATCCAGGTAAGCGCCCTACAGGCAATGTGCAGGCAAGTCTTCGGCTTCCGCCTGGCGATGATCGCCCTGGCCCGGCACGCCATCGACCTGATCGGCCTGGACGGCTTCGAGTCGGCGTACCCGAAGGAGCTTTCCGGCGGCATGCGCCAACGCGTCGGCTTCGCACGGGCGTTGGTCGTCGAACCGGACGTACTG
>NZ_JBLTJC010000379.1:0-9690 GCF_048158785.1 Streptomyces colwelliae
GGGCACGACGTACGGGAGACGCGAGATGGCGGACACGGGCACGGACACGACGACCACGGCCGGCGACGGGACCCAGCTGCGGCGCAGCCTCGGTTTCCGCGATCTCGTCGTCTACGGGCTGCTGTTCATCGCCCCTATGGCACCGGTCGGCGTGTTCGGCACCCTGGACGCCAAATCGCACGGCGCCGTCGCGCTGGTCTACATCGTGGCCACGGTCGCGATGGCGTTCACCGCGTTCAGCTACGCGCAGATGGTGCGGGTCGTCCCTCAGGCGGGCTCGGTGTTCGCCTACGCGCGCGTGGGGCTCGGCAAGGAAGCCGGGTTCATCGCCGGCTGGATGGCGATGCTCGACTACGTCCTGATCCCCGCAGTCGCCTACCTCTTCTCCGGTATCGCCATGAACGCGCTGGTCCCGGACGTCTCCCGGTGGGTGTGGACCGCGCTGGCCGTCGTCATCACGACGTGCCTCAACCTCTGGGGTGTGCGGGCAGCGGCCCGCGTGGGCTTCCTGGTCCTCGCGATGGAGATCGTCGTCCTCATCATCTTCATCGTGTCGGCGATCGTCGTCCTCGCGCGCGACGGCGCCGAACGGGGCTGGCTGTCACCGCTGTCCGGGGACGGCACGCAGGGCGCGTTCGCGCTGTCGGCGGTGATCGGCGCGGTCTCGGTCGCCGTCCTGTCCTACCTGGGCTTCGACGCGGTCGCCACCTTCGCGGAGGAGGTCACCGGCGGCTCCGAGAAGGTCGCCAGGGCGCTGCTGTTCTGCCTCGCCCTGGCCGGTGTGCTGTTCATCGCCCAGACGTACCTGGTCGCCCTCCTGGAGCCGACGACATCCGCACAACTCGCCGCCGACGCGGGGAAACAAGGAACGGCGTTCTACGACGCGGTCGACGTCTCGGTCGGCGACTGGCTGCACAACCTGGTCGCCGTCAGCAAGGCGATCGGCGCGGCGTTCGCGGCCCTGGCCGGGCAGGCCGCGGCGGGCCGCCTGGTGTTCGCGATGGCCCGCGACCGGCGCCTCCCCCGCGCCCTGTCGAAGACCGACGACGGAGTACCGCGGGTCGCGCTGCTCTCGGCGGCCGCCATCACCCTGATCGCCGCGGTCTGGGCGGCCCGCCGCGACGACGGCCTCGACCACCTGGTCTCGGTCGTCGACATCGGCGCCCTGACCGCGTTCACGCTGCTGCACGCGAGCGTGGTGGGCTGGTTCGCGGTACGGCGGCAGGGTGGCCCGGTGGTGTGGTGGCGGCACGTGCTGGTGCCGGTGCTGGGGGCGGCGATCACCATCGCCGTGATCGTGGAGGCGTCGGGGACGGCGCAGGTGGTGGGGGCGATTTGGCTGGCGGTCGGGCTGGTGGTGCTCGCGGTGCAGAGGAACCGGAACAAGGCCGACACGGAGACCAGTTGAGGGTCACACGCTCCTCACCTCGACCGCGTTGTCAGTACCGGCCGTTACTCTCGGGCGCATGGCTCTCAACACGGCTCCGGACGCGCCGCTCCCCGTCGGTGAGGTCTCCCGGCTGATCGGCGGGTGGATCGACCGGCTCGGCGCGGTGTGGGTCGAGGGGCAGATCACCCAGTTGTCGCGGCGCCCGGGTGCGGGCGTCGTCTTCCTGACACTGCGTGATCCGTCGTACGACATCTCGGTGAGCGTGACCTGTTTCCGGCAGGTGTTCGACGAGATCGCCGATGTCGTCAGCGAGGGCGCGCGGGTCGTCGTACTCGCGAAGCCGGAGTGGTACGCGCCGCGGGGGCAGTTGTCGTTGCGGGCCACCGAGATAAGGCCGGTCGGGGTGGGTGAACTCCTCGCGCGGCTGGAGCAGTTGAAGAAGTCACTGGCCGCGGAGGGGCTGTTCGCGGCCGACCGGAAGAAGCCGTTGCCGTTCCTGCCGCAGTTGATCGGGCTGGTCTGCGGACGTGCCTCGGCCGCCGAGCGGGACGTCCTGGAGAACGCGCGGCACCGCTGGCCCGCCGTCCGTTTCGAGGTGCGCAACGTGCCCGTGCAGGGCGTGCACGCCGTGCCGCAGGTCGTGCAGGCCGTGAAGGAACTGGACGCGCTCGACGGCGTGGACGTGATCATCGTGGCGCGGGGCGGCGGCAGTGTGGAGGACCTGCTGCCGTTCTCCGACGAGCAGCTCGTACGGGCGGTGTCGGCCTGCCGCACTCCCGTCGTGTCCGCGATCGGGCACGAGCCCGACAACCCTCTCCTGGACTACGTCGCCGACCTGCGCGCCTCCACCCCCACCGACGCCGCGAAGAAGGTCGTACCGGACGTCGGCGAGGAGTACGAGCGCGTACGGCAGCTGCGCGACCGGGCGCGGCGGTGTGTCGTCGCGTTCGTGGACCGGGAGGAGCGCGGGCTGGCGCAGGCGTTGTCGCGGCCGTCGATACAGGATCCGCACCGGATGATCGACGAACGCGCGGATCATGTCGCCGCCCTCCTCGACCGCGGCCGGCGCACCCTCGGCCACCTCCTGGACCGCGCCGACTCGGAGCTGACCCACACGCACGCGCGCGTGGTGGCCCTCTCCCCCGCGGCCACCCTGAAGCGGGGGTACGCGGTGCTCCAGCGGGCCGACGGGCATGTCGTCCGGGACCCGGACGAGGTGAGCGCGGACGAGGAGCTCCGCGCGCGGGTCGCCGAGGGCGAGTTCACGGTTCGGGTCGAGGCGTAGTTCCTGTTGATGCATAGGGTGGGCGGATGACCAGCAAGGTGACGGAAGAGTCGCTCGGGTACGAGCAGGCACGCGACGAGCTGATCGAGGTCGTACGGCGGCTGGAGGCGGGCGGTACGACGCTGGAGGAGTCGCTCGCACTCTGGGAGCGCGGCGAGGAACTGGCCAAGGTGTGCCGCCGCTGGCTGGACGGGGCCCGGGCCCGGCTGGACGCGGCGCTGGCGGAGGAAGAGGATGCGGGCTCGGCCTCAGGGGCGGACGGCGACGGCGAGTAGCGAGAGCGGGGAGCGAGAGCGGGGAGCTCGCGGCGGGCGGCTCGCGCGGCTGGCGGCTGGCGGCTGGCGGCTGGCGGCTGGCGGGCAGCGGATCCCAGTAGCGCCAGCTGACGGCGGGCAGCAAGCCGTAGGGGCCGCCAGCCGACGACTGTCGGTGGATGGCGAAAACAAGCGCCAACAACCAGCGGCAGACGGGGAGTAGCACCCGCTGCCAGCGAGTAACAGCAGCCACCAACTGTCAGCGACGGCGCCGCGCCAGCAGCGGCCAGCGGCCAAGGACTGGCAGCCGACAGCGAGTCGCAGCAGCCGACAATCAGCGACGGACCGCACGTAGCGCTCCCTGGCAGTGGACGACAAGCCGCAGCGGCCGCCAATGGGCAGCGCCAGCCAGCCCGGGGCCAGCAACGGCCAGCGGGCGAGGACTGGCAGCGGGTGGCGAGCGACAACAGTCGGCAGCGGACTGCAAGTGGCGCCAACTAGCAGCCGACAGCGAGTCGCAGCGGTCGGCAGTTGTCAGCGTCGGCGAGCAGTTGGGCAACGGCCGGCAGCCGAAGCCGAGTATCGGCAGCCGACAACCAGCAGCGGACGGCGAACAGCGCCCACCGGCAGCGGACAGCGAATCGCGGCGGTCGCTGGTTGGCAGCGCCGGCGATCAGTCGGCAACTACTGAGAGCGGACGGCGAGTTACGACAGCCGGCGGCAAGCAGCGAACCGCGTCCGCACGCACCCGTCAGTGACGGCGGCCAGCCGATACCCGCCGCCCGTTGCCGCCCGCTGCCGGCAACGCCGACCACTCGCCAGCAAGAGCCACCCCCTGGCAAGCCGCCCCCACGGCGATTCCCTGTGATGCGGATCACCTCGCTCCGGTTTTGGTTGAACGTTGAACCTTCCATCGCGTACGGTCTGTCCTGTCAGCCGATCCGGACCGCGGTCCGGTAATCCGGTTCCCGGCCACCCGAGGAAGTTCACGTATGTCTCTCGTTCTTGACCCCACCGCCCAGGACCTGCTGTTCCGCGAGGCCCGCACCGCGAACACGTTCACCGACGAGCCGGTGACGGACGAGCAGGTGCAGGCGATCTACGACCTGGTCAAGTACGGCCCGACCTCCATGAACCAGTCGCCGCTGCGCATCACCCTGGTCCGCTCCCCCGAGGCCCGCGAGCGCCTCGTGAAGCACCTGGCCGAGGGCAACCAGAAGAAGACCGCCGCCGCCCCGCTGGTCGCGATCCTCTCCGCGGACAACGAGTTCCACGAGGAACTGCCGAACCTGTTCCCGCACTTCCCGCAGGCCAAGGACGCCGTCTTCGGCGAGCGTTCGGTCCGCGAGGGCAACGCCGCGCTGAACGCCGCCCTCCAGGCCGCGTACTTCATCATCGGCATCCGCGCCGCCGGCCTCGCCGCCGGTCCGATGACCGGTCTCGACTTCGCGGGCGTCCAGAAGGAGTTCCTGGACGGCGACCACACCCCGTTCGTCGTCATCAACATCGGCAAGCCGGGCCCGGACGCCTGGTTCCCGCGCTCCCCGCGTCTGGCCTACGACGAGGTCGTCACCACCGTCTGAGCACCGAGCGGCAGCGACGGACGACATGACGAAGGCCCCCGGCACCGCGCCGGGGGCCTTCGCCGCAACCGTCCGTCTACTTCGCCTACTTCGCCTACTTCGTCTTCAGCGCCTTCGCCATCTCCGTCAGCTGCGCGAACGACCCCGTGCCCGCCACGACCGTCGTCGACCCCTTGTCCGCGAGCACGAGGGCGTCGTAGCGGCCGCCGGTGTAGCGGGTCCAGGAGCGGCCGTCGATGTTCTCGGTCGTCTTCGTCGCGGTGCCGCCCTGGCTGGCGGTGTCGATGAAGTCTGCGGGCTTCTGAGTCGACTGCTCTATCTGCACGTACTGTCCGCCAGGGGCACTGAACCCGAGGTGCCAGGCGTCGAACGCGGCGCCGTCGTAGCTGACCGAGGTCGCCTTCCAGGTCGTGGACAGGCCCTCCGGGGCCGCCACCGGGTACGGCGCCGCGCGGCGTGCCGTGAGCAGCTCCACGCGGTAGTCGACCCGCTTGACGTCGGGAGCGTGGTCGCTGTGCGGGATGAAGATGTAGACGATCGCCGCCGCGATCCCGATCAGGCCCAGGGAGAGGATCATGTCCCGGACCGTCTTCTGCTTACCGTTCGAACCTGCCACGTCCCTATCGTCGCAGGTGCCCTGGTCCGCTCATCCGTGGGCCCCCCTGCTCATTTTGTCTGCCTGGCGATAGAGTCGGGGTCATACCCTCATCCGGCCGTCGTCGTATCAGAAAGGTGCGCTCCGATGACCGAGCATCATCATCTGCCGTCCGAACTCGAAGTCCCCTCCGAGGCCCCCGACCGGAACCTCGCCCTGGAACTCGTCCGGGTGACCGAAGCCGCCGCGATGGCCGCGGGCCGCTGGGTCGGGCGCGGTGACAAGAACGGCGCCGACGGTGCCGCCGTGCGTGCCATGCGGACCCTCGTCTCCACCGTCTCGATGAACGGCGTCGTCGTCATCGGTGAGGGCGAGAAGGACGAGGCGCCGATGCTCTTCAACGGCGAGCGCGTCGGTGACGGGACCGGGCCGGAGTGCGACATCGCCGTCGACCCGATCGACGGGACCACGCTCAACGCCAAGGGCATGCCGAACGCGATCGCCGTACTGGCCGCCGCGGACCGGGGTTCGATGTTCGACCCGTCCGCGGTCTTCTACATGGACAAGCTCGTCGCCGGGCCCGAGGCGGCCGAGTTCGTCGACATCGAGGCCCCGATCTCGGTGAACGTGCGCCGGGTCGCCAAGGCCAAGCGGGTCACGCCCGAGGACGTCACTGTCGTCGTCCTGGACCGGCCGCGGCACGACGGCATCATCAAGGAGATCCGGGAGACCGGTGCGCGGATCAAGCTGATCTCCGACGGCGATGTCGCGGGCTCGATCCTGGCGCTGCGCGAAGGTACCGGCGTGGACTTGCTGCTCGGTATCGGTGGCACCCCGGAGGGCATCATCTCGGCCTGTGCCGTGAAGTGCCTCGGGGGTGTGATCCAGGGCAAGTTGTGGCCCAAGGACGATGCCGAGCGGCAGCGGGCGCTGGACGCGGGGCACGATCTGGACCGGGTGCTCACCACCGATGACCTGGTGTCGGGCGAGAACGTGTTCTTCGTCGCGACCGGGATCACGGACGGGGAGTTGCTGCGGGGTGTGCGGTATCGGTCGGAGACCGCGACCACCGACTCGATCGTGATGCGGTCGAAGTCCGGGACGGTGCGGCGGATCGACTCGGAGCACCGGTTGAGCAAGTTGCGGGCGTACAGCGCGATTGACTTTGATCGGGCCAAGTAACGCGCCTAGCCGATGGGGTGCTGCGGACCGTTGGCGGCTACAGGTCCGCCGTGGCTGGTCGCGCAGTTCCCCGCGCCCCTTGGTTAGTTGCTCTACCCGGCGATCAGAAGGCACCCCTTCGTGAGTGGCCCGCCGGGCAATGAAAAAGGCGCCCCCTGGTGCGGAGGGGGCGCCTTTTGTCAGCCTGCCGCTGCTATGCGGCCTGCCGCGCGGGCTTTCTGGAGTTCCAGGTCGCGGCGGCGGCGCCTGGCCAGGACGACTCGGCGTTCGGCGGCGGTGAGGCCGCCCCAGACGCCGTACGGCTCGGGTTGCAGGAGTGCGTGCTCTCGGCACTCGACCATGACCGGACAGCGGGCGCAGACGCGCTTGGCGGCGTCCTCGCGGGAGAGTCGGGCGGCGGTGGGTTCCTTGGAGGGTGCGAAGAACAGGCCGGCCTCGTCGCGCCGGCACACCGCTTCGGTGTGCCAGGGAGCGTCTTGGTCCCTGTCTCGCGCAGGCACCCGCTGAGCCGGAACAGCAGCTACCTGCAGGGACGAATGCGGCGGTTGCAGCACGGTCTACTCCTGACGACGGCTTCGCGAGCGAGAGACGATGCAGCAAGGCCTACCCGCTGTGCGCGCGCCTATGCACTGAGTTCCGAACCGCTGGTTTCCGGGAACTTCTGTGCGTTGTCAGGGTCGGACGGGCGTGGACCGATCAGCTCCACATGTGTCCCGATTCACAACCGTCAACGGTCCAGGTGTTTGCGCAAATTCTTGTCGACCTTGCGCTGAACCCGATCGAGAATGTCCGCAACGAGCTTGCCCCGCTTGGGTTTTGCCTCGATGTTTCCGAGTACGGCCCACCCGTCGACGTAGATCACGGGCGCGTCCGGCTCCAGCGAGTCCAGCGTGTCCACCTCGAAGTTGCCGAGGACACCGCCGCCGGTGCCGCGCAGCGACACGTTCTCCGGGACGCGGATCTCGACGTTGCCGAAGACCGAGATCGCCTTGATGACGACCTGCTGGTACTCGAAGATCGCCTCGCTGAGGTCGATCTCCACGTTGCCGAACACGGCGTACGCGTGCATGCGGCGCCCCGCGCGCCAGCGACCCTTGCGCATGGCGGCGCTGAACACCGCCACCACGTGCTCGTCGGCCTCGGCCGGGATCGCGCCCTCCGTCGGGCGGTTCGGGGCCGGGCTGTACGACGGGGTCGTCGCCCGGTGCCCATGGGCGGCCGGCAGATCCTGGATGAAGACCTCCAGCTCACCGACCGTCTTGGCGCTCAGCACCCCCTCGACCCGCTCGGCGTGCTCGTCCGCGTCCAGGCGCCCCTCGGCCAGGGCCTCGCGCAGGATGTCGGCGATGCGGTCACGGTCGGCGTCCGAGGCGCGCAGCGACGGGGCGGCGGGCGCGGGCTGCGGGGCCGTGGGCGCGGATGCGGGCTGCTTCTGAAGGTCCACGGCAGCAGCGTACCGAAACGCGATAGATCGCGACTAGGGGTGTGGACAACGGGTGTGGACAACGTTGGCGTGACGGCGATGCCCGGAGGAACTGAGCCTTACCTCACAAGCTCGGTGTCAGTGGCAGGTTCTACGCTGGTCGGTGCCCGCCAATGGCGGCTGGCCGCGCTGTCTGTCGAAAGAGGAATGGGCGACATGCCTGAGTTCGCGTACACCGATCTGCTCCCCATGGGAGAGGACACCACCCCGTACCGGCTGGTGACCTCCGAGGGTGTCTCCACCTTCGAGGCCGACGGGCGGACGTTCCTCAAGGTCGAGCCCGAGGCGCTGCGCCAGCTCGCCGCCGAGGCGATCCACGACATCCAGCACTACCTGCGGCCCGCCCACCTCGCACAGCTGCGCCGGATCATCGACGACCCCGAGGCGTCGAACAACGACAAGTTCGTCGCGCTGGACCTCCTGAAGAACGCGAACATCGCGGCCGCCGGTGTGCTGCCCATGTGCCAGGACACCGGTACGGCGATCGTGATGGGCAAGCGCGGGCAGAACGTGCTCACGGAGGGCGGCGACGAGTCGGCCCTGTCGCGCGGCATCTACGACGCGTACCTCAACCTCAATCTGCGGTACTCGCAGATGGCCCCGCTGACCATGTGGGACGAGAAGAACACCGGGTCGAACCTGCCCGCCCAGATCGAGCTGTACGCGACCGACGGCGGCGCCTACAAGTTCCTGTTCATGGCGAAGGGCGGCGGCTCGGCCAACAAGTCGTTCCTCTACCAGGAGACCAAGGCGGTCCTCAACGAGGGCTCCATGATGAAGTTCCTTGAGGAGAAGATCCGTTCGCTGGGGACGGCCGCCTGTCCGCCTTACCACCTCGCGATCGTCGTCGGCGGCACGAGCGCCGAGTACGCGCTGAAGACCGCGAAGTACGCCTCCGCGCACTACCTGGACGAGATCCCGGCCGAGGGCTCGGAGTTGGGGCACGGCTTCCGGGACAAGGACCTGGAGCAGAAGGTCTTCGAGCTGACGCAACGGATCGGGATCGGGGCGCAGTTCGGCGGCAAGTACTTCTGCCACGACGTGCGCGTGGTGCGGCTGCCCCGGCACGGGGCGTCCTGCCCGGTCGCCATCGCCGTGTCCTGCTCGGCCGACCGGCAGGCCGTCGCGAAGATCACCGCCGAGGGCGTGTTCCTGGAGCAGCTGGAGACCGACCCGGCGCGGTTCCTCCCGGAGACCACCGACGAGCACCTCGACTCCGCCGAGGAGGACGTGGTGCGGATCGATCTCAACCAGCCCATGGACGACATCCTCGCCGAGCTGACCAAGTACCCCGTCAAGACCCGGCTCTCGCTCTCCGGGCCGCTCGTCGTGGCGCGTGACATCGCCCACGCCAAGATCAAGGAGCGGCTGGACGCGGGCGAGGAGATGCCGCAGTACCTGAAGGACCACCCGGTGTACTACGCCGGTCCCGCGAAGACACCCGAGGGGTACGCGTCCGGGTCCTTCGGGCCTACGACCGCCGGGCGCATGGACTCCTACGTCGAGCAGTTCCAGGCGGCGGGCGGGTCCAAGGTGATGCTGGCCAAGGGGAACCGGAGCAAACAGGTCACCGACGCGTGTGACGCGCACGGCGGCTTCTATCTCGGGTCGATCGGTGGGCCCGCGGCTCGGCTCGCCCAGGACTGCATCAAGAAGGTCGAGGTCGTCGAGTACGAGGAGCTCGGCATGGAGGCCGTCTGGAAGATCGAGGTCGAGGACTTCCCGGCGTTCGTCGTCGTCGACGACAAGGGCAACGACTTCTTCCAGAACCCGGCGCCCGAGCCTACGTTCACGCATATTCCCGTGCCGGAACGGCCTTCCGGCTGCAACGAGAGATCCCACAACAGGTCGACGCCGAGGCCGGTGCGGTCGTCGTACGCAGGGCGCCGAAGATGCGGTCGACCTGCTCCTGGCCGGC
>NZ_JBLTJC010000380.1:0-9675 GCF_048158785.1 Streptomyces colwelliae
GATCGGCGCGGTCGTCATCGACCGAGACCGGCGCGTACTGCACATCGTCCACAAGGCCACTGGGCTGCCGGTCCCGGCGGCGTCCAGCAGGCCGCCCGAGATGGTGGGCAGCGGCAGCAGGGCGATGGCCATCGCGACCGCGCCGATCCGCCGCCTCGCCTCGCCGAGCAATGGAGCGTACGCCCCCAATACGACCTTCGCCCCGGCATGGCGCAGTCGTGCCCGTGCGAGTGGTGCCGTGTCGTACCCGATGAACCGGACGCCCGCACGCTCGGCGGCCAGAAGGTCGGTGTCCGTGTCTCCGATCATCACCGCGTTCTCCGGCCGCAGGTCCAGGTCCCGCAGGGCTCGTTGGAGGACATCGGGATGCGGTTTCATCAGGCCGGGGTCGTCGGTGCGGCCGTGCACGGCCTTCTTGAAGTACTGGTACAGCCCATGTGCCCGCAGATAACTTTCCGCGACGTGCGGCGAGTTGTTGGTGACAACGGCCAGGCACAGCCCGCGCTCGGCGAGGCTGCGGACGAACGCGTCCGTGTCCGATGTGGGCGGCTCTGCCTTCAGAGCGGCCGCCGCCTCGCCCGCGGTCAGGCACTGCTCCAGCCTCTCCAGCAGAGCGGCGAGGTCGTCGTCCTTGGCGCCAAAAGCGTCCAGGTCCGCTTCCCACCGGGCGCGGTGAATCGCCCGCAGCACCATGTGCGGGTCCTTGCTGGTCCGTTCCTCTTCCCTCAGTAGGCGCAGGAACCCGAAATCGGCTACCAGGCAACGGAGTTCGTCGGCCAGAGGCCTGGAGGAGTCCGCGGGAAACAGTCGGCAGAGCGGACCATCGAAGTCGAAGAGGACGCAGTGGGCTTGGGTGAGCAGCGACTGGGCAACGGTCACCATGGCATCGCCGTGCCCCAGTTCAGCAACGAGACGGCCCCGGCCGCTCCGCTCAGTGCTCCTGCGCCCCGACGTCGCCACTTCTCCGAGTCGTCCCATCCACGCGCTTCCTTTCCGCATCCACACACGAGCTCCGTTCGGTCCTGCGCCCCGTGCCACGCCCTCAGCGCGGCCTCGGCCGTGAACGTGTCCAACGGTGGTCCTCCGAGGTTCAGTGCCTTCCTGGCCCGCCGTACGGCGCGGCGCACCCTGTCGACGGCATCGACGAAGTCCTGCTCGGAGGGCTGGTCCGGCAGCGCGAGAGCAGCCCTCATGACGTCGGCGAACACCGACTGGGCGTGCTCGAAGGCCAGGTACACGGGCAGATCCTTCGCCAGGCCCTCGGTCGCCCCGGCGTGCCCGGACAGCCTCATCGCCCGAGCCCACAGCTTGATCATGGAGCGGGTCTCCGTGACGCCATAACCCATGCGAACGAGGTGTGTGGCGAGGTCGTGCAGCGGGTCTCCGTACATCGCCGTCTCCCAGTCGATGACGACGAGCCGGTCACCGTCCTTCCGCGGCGAGACCACGATGTTGCCCCGGTGGACGTCCGTGTGCAGGAGACTGAAAGGGCGCCGGGTGAGTCCGGGTACGGCGTCCGTGAACCGCTCCATGGCGTCCGCCGGAACACCGACCGCGTCGAACAGCGTGCCGAAACGAGGCACGTTGGGGCGGTACACCTCGTCGGCGGTGAACCGGGCCTGCCACTGGAGGAAGCCCCGGCTGTCGCCGTCCTCGGCCCAGTCGGCGGGCAGTTCCGGAAGCCCGTCCCTCGGCACGCCGGCCAGTGCCGCGAAGAAGTCCGCCAGCATCTGCAGCCGGTCCGTGCCGTATGTCCCGTCGGCGGGCACCACCTTCGACAGGACGCGGCCTCGCACATACGCGTCCACGGTCAACGTGTCGAAGTCCAGGAGACGGCGCGGCACGTCCCGCACCTTGCGGTCCGCGGCAGCCAGGACCTCCGGTTTGCCGCGCCAGATCCGCGGCACCACCTCGATCGCGTCGACGGGGGTACGGAACTTGACCAGGACCCCGCCGAACCCCACGCCCAGCAGGAGGCCCAGCGGCGGCCCGAGTTGTGTGATGCGGTTCTCGTTGTGGTGGCCGGGGACCACGATTCCGTACGGACTCTGGAAGCGTCTCTTCGCGAGCACGCGCAGCAGCAACCGATATGCCCGGCGGGGCAATTGGGGCGTCATGGCGGCAGAGGTTATCCCTTCCGGCGACGCGCATCACACGATGTCAGTATATGGACGACTCGCCATGCCAATTCGCCCGAGCCTCACTTGGCAAGCAGGTTCCACGTTTCGTCGAACCACTTCCGCCAGTTGTCCACCTTCTCGGAGGCCTGCGAGTGCGGGTCGTCGTCCTTGACGTCGTAGGTGAGCGGGGCGCCGACACCCAGCACGTCGATCGCGTCCACGGCCTTGTCGTACGCCTCCAGGTAGACCTGACGTTTGACCGGCACGTACGGGGCGGACAACATGGCCGAGCCGTTGACCAGATACAGCTTGAGCGGCGGGTAGAGCTTCACATAGCGGATCTCGATCTCCACAAATGGCACCAGCCCCCCGACCCTGAGGTCGTTGAGCTTCTGCTTGATCGAGGTCGTGCTCCCGCGCGTGGTGTTGAGATGGCGTTCCCACACCGCCTCGTCGTCCTCGTCCTGCACGGCTTTCGGATAGAGCCGGTCCACCACGTCCTCGGCAGGCAGCAGGATGCGCAAGTGGATCCGCTGCAGTTCGGGACGTTTGTTGAGTCGGATCTGCTCGTCCTGTCTGCGGATCTGAAAATCCAGCGACTCGGAGCTGAGGGTGAAAACGTCAAGGGTGACCTCGGGCCCCCGAAAGGCCTGGTCCATGAGTTCCCCCAGGGTCACCCATCGCCCCTCGGACGAGATGGGTGGCTCCGCCTTGATCACCTTGATGACCCTGGTCCCGCTGCCCTGCCGCGACGAGAGCCACCCTTCCTCGATCAGCTCCCGCAGGACCTTCTGCACCGTGGGCCGCGACACCTCGAGTTCTTCCGCCAGCTCACGCTGTGGCGGCAGAAGCGCGCCGAGAGCGTACGTCCCGCCGGTCAGACGGTTCAGCAGTTCAGATCTGACCCGTTGGTACGTCGCCCCGCCTTCACCCCCGCCCTGCTCTTCGCCCACGTCTTCGTTCACGCCGCGATCATACTCCCGACAGCCCAAAAACAACCCACTTCCAGTCAGGTAAACAATCTTATGGGCCGAAGGTTAGTCAACCAGTCCAGTTGGGAAGTAACTGGTCAGCTAGACAAGCCAATTGGATGGCTCGTGGTAGGCATGGCGAAGGGAGTGGTGAACATGGCAGTCCTCCCCGTCGAAGATCGCTCAGCGCCCGAGCGGCCGCATCACTTCCTGCAGCGAGAACACGATGTGCTCGGCCTCTGCCGCCCGCAGCTCCTTCTCCTTCCTCTCGTCGCGCGCATAACCCACGAAGGCGACACCGGCTCGCCGCGCCGCCTCGACGTCCGGGGGCGAGTCGCCGAGCATCAGCGCGTCCGAGGGGTCCGCACCGAACTCGTCCAACGCCTGCTGGAGACAGTGCGGATGCGGCTTGAGGAGGTCCGGATCCCGGGTGCGCCCGCAGACGTGGGTGAAGCAGTCGTCCAGCTCCCGTCCTTCCAGGTAGTTCCATACGGCCTTGGCGGAGTTGTTCGTGGTAACCGCCAACTGTGCGCCGCTCTTCACCCAGGCACGGACGAGCGAATCGGCGTCGGTGGTGGGCATGGCGGACGAGACTGCCTTCAGTTCCTCATCGGTGAGCTGTTGCTCCAGGGCGGCGACCAGGTCGCTACCCGGACGCCGACGACCGACCGCACGAAACACGTCCCAAGGATCGTTCGTCCGACTCTCCTCGGCGGTCAGCAGATCTGCCGCACCCATCCCGTCGAGCCATTCGACGAGTCTGCGGGCCACGCCGTCTGCCGCGCGACCCGCGAACACACGACAGACCGGACCGTCGAAGTCGAAGAGCACATAGCGCGCGCGGGTGATCAGGTCCTGAAGGTTCTCCGGGTGCGATGTCACCGACTCAGTCTGCGACACGACGGGCGGCCACCGAAGCTAACCGAGTGCCAGATCCGTCGTGATGGTTTCCCAGAGGGCGTCGAACCACAGCTGGGATTGCTCCACGAACGCGGCGTCCCGCTCGCCGGTCTGCCGCAGGAAGGGGAAGAGGAGGGACTGGGAGCCGAGGATGTCGTACATGTCCAGGGTGTGGCTGCCGTACTCCTCCTCCCGTCTGGTGAGCATGTAGTAACCGAACAGCGCCTCCTCCCCGTTGAGGAGGTACAGCTTCACGGGCGGGGTGAACGGGAGGGCGCGGAAGGTGACCTTGACGTCCATGCCGTGGGTGGCCCGCAAGGCCAGCAGGTTGTGCTGGAGCACTTGGCCCTGGGCGTTGCGCATCGACAGCCAGCGCCGGTGGACCGCGTCGTCGCCGTCGCTGCCGTCGACCGGGACCGGGAAGGCCAGGGTGATCTCCCTGGAGGGGACCAGTATGCGGACCTCGATCGACCGGGGGCTGAGGCGGCCCTCGTGGATCTGGCGGAGGGGTTCGCCCAGGGCCAGCATCAGGGTCTCGGCCGTGTGGCACAGGACGTCTATGTGGACGTTCGGCTCCGAGAACGCCTCCGTCAGGCGCGGTGCCAACCCCACCATCGTCGGCTGGGGCCGGTCCGACGCAGCAGTCGGCTCGGCGGCGATCCGCGGCGGGCTCCCCTTGCTCACGTTCGTCAGCAGACCCGCCTCCTGGAGCAGCCGCAGAGCCTGCCGTACGGCTCCCCGCTCCACCCCGAACTCCTCCGCCAGGTCGGCCTGCGTGGGCAGGCGGTCTCCCGCCTTGAGGTCCCCGGTGCGGATGCGGTCCCGCAGGGCATCGGCGATCTCCTGGGGCGAGAAGCCCCTGCTGCCGTTCACCACGACGTTTTCCTGAGTCACGGACAAACGCTACAACTCCTCCCCGTCCGAGGTCGGTTGTTCGGAAATGGCTTCCGGGAGCCGACCAAGGCGGAACAACGCGGGCGCAGTTGGCAACGTACTTCTCCAAGTTGGCAGAGTTACCTGATCGAGGAGGCACCGCCGTGCCCGTGATCGCCTTCGCGCTCGCCATCTTCACCGTCACCGTCGACCAACTCGCCCAATGGCGGTACGGCCCGGCCGGCATCGTCGCGCTGACACTGCTCGCCATCGGGATCAGGTCGCGCAACCACACCTGCAGCACGATCGGCGCCGTGGCACTCGCCCTGCTGGTCACGAGGCCAGCGCTGTGACCCGGCCGCGGTCAGCTCAAGGGGAGCTCCACGCTGATGGTTTCCCACAGCGCGTTGAACCAGAGTTGGGACTGCTCCACGAACGTGGTGTCGCGAAGGCCGGCACCCTGCGTGAAGGGGAACAGCATCGACTGGGTGCCCTCGGCGTCGTACATCTCCACCTGCTCGTTGCCGATCTCCTCCCCGCGCTGGGTCAGCGTGTAGTACGCGAAGAGCGCGTCCGTGCCGTTGAGCAGGTACAGCTTGATCGGCGGTGTGAAGGGCAGCGCACGGAAGGTGACGTGCACGTCTATGCCGTGCGTGGCCCGCAGCGCCAGCAGATTGTGCCGGAGCACCTGGCCCTGTGCGTTGCGCTGGCTCAACCAGCGGCGCTGCAGGCGCTCGTCGGTGGATCCGTCCACCCTTGCCGGGAAGGCCAGTTCGATGTCACTGCTCGGCAGCAGGACCCGGACGTCCACCTTGGCCGGTTTCAGGAGTCCCGCGTGGATCTGGCGCAGTGGCTCGCCGATGGCCAGCGTGAGCGAGACCGCGGTCAGACACAGGGCCTCGATCTCCACGTGCGGCTGCGCGAAGGCCTCCGCTATGCGAGGGGCCAGGCCCACCATCGTGGGCTGCGGCGGAGCTCCGGGGCCGGTCAGGGCCAGGCCGAGGTCCGGGGCGACGGTCGCCGGGCTGCCCTTGGACACGTTGGTGAGCAGCTGCTCGGACTGCAGGATGCGCAGAGCCTGCCGTACGGCCCCGCGCTCGACGCCGAACTCGTCCGCCAACTTTGCCTGGGTCGGCATCCGCTGGCCGGGCTTGAGCACACCGGACCTGATCCGCCCGCGCAGCTCGTCCGCCACGTCGCGGTGCGTCCAGCCCGGCTTCTCCGCTCTCTGCCGTCCTGTGAGGGCTGCGTCTTCCGAGTTCACAACGGGCAGAGTACAACTTCCTGCCATCTCCTGACAGTTACTCAGCAGATGGCCGCCAGGCACTTCCAACTACGGGAAAGTTGGAGTAAGTTGGTTGCCAACTTACTCATATGGTTGACCTTCCCATGGTTGGAGTTCTGGTGCCACGGCACCTCATATCGGCGGGGCCCGCTCCGCCCCCGGAAGGACGGACCTCGTGCCATACACCGCCCTGGTCGTCGCGGCCCTCGCCATCGGATTCGAGCAGCTCATCCAGTGGAAGTACGGCCCGATGGGCATCATCGCCTTCGTCGCCCTGTCCATCGGGATCAAGGCCAAGAACACCACGATCAGCGGTCTAGGAGCGGTCATCCTCGTGATGCTGCTCGCCCAGTCCGGCTGACCGGACCTACCGGTCCGACGTCAGTCCGGCCGACCGGGCTCCCCTCCGGAGGGGAGCCGGGAGCCCGGTCGGTCAGCACCACAGCAGTACTGGTTCAACAACCACAACTGAAAAGCACCATCCACAACTGAACAGCTACGGATGAGTCCATCAACGATCAACTGGCCCCAGCGGAAGGAGCGTTCAGAAAATGTCCGGGCACCAAGGCCGCCTGGACGTACGCAGCAGGGCGTCGGCCACTCGGGCGGCGCCCGCTCGTTCTTCCCGCACCCGCCCCAGCGCCGCGAGCCGCACGGCCGACTCGTCGCCCAGCCACAGCGTCCCCAACTCCCCCACATCGAGGGTGAGTTCGGCGCTCTCCGTGGTCGGCGTGCAGGACGCCCCCTGCGCCGAGGCCTCCAACCGGTAGCGCCCGCCCGCCAGCCCGGCCCCGTCGACCACCTCGAACACCAACGTGTCCTCCCCCTCGTACGACCGCGCCTCCATGGCCCGTACGACATCCAGGATCCGTACCCACAGCCAGTCCGCCTGGGTCGTGATCGTGGCCGCCCGCGGGTCCGGCAGGAGGTGGGGCAGCAGGTCGTCGGGGGAACGCCAGCCCGACTTCACCTTCGCCACCCAGTCGATCGAGCAGAGGTGGTGCCACAGGGCGCGCTCCGCGGCCGGGGTGGTGGCGATCAGCCCCTTCACGGTGGCCGTGTCGAGCGGCTGCTTGGCGTCGGTCCAGGTGTCGTCGCAGACGTACGCGGCCAGGCCCTGGACCTCGCCGTCCGCCGCGCGGTGGACGGCGTAGAAGGGCTCGGTCCACGGCGCGCGCGTCAGGTTCAGGGCGCCCGTGGTGACCTGCCACCAGCGGTCGTCGCGGTTGACCGCGCCGGGCTGGGTGCGGCGCAGCCGCTCGTGCAGTTCGGGGCCGAGCTTGCGTACGTCCTCGCCGTCCACCAGGTCGATACGGCCGCCGTCCTCCGGGGCCGCCCAGCGGGGGTCCAGGCCGGCGCGCTGAACGTCGATCTCCCACTGGGTCGCCGAGGTGGCGGGGCCGAAGCCGTAGCGGCCGTAGATCCGGTACTCGGCGGCGATGAGCGTGGCGACGACGTCGCCCCGTTCCTTCGCGGCCGCCAGGTCCTGGGTCATCATGCGGGTCAGGAGGCCTCGGCGGCGGTGCGTGGACGTGACGGTGACGTTCGAGATGGCGTCGGCCTGGACGGGGCTGCCGCCTACCGCCGTCAGCTCCTGGGGGAAGGAGCGGAAGGTCGCCACGCAGCGGTTGCCGTCGAAGGCGCCGAGGGTGCGGGACGGGTCGATGTAGGTGCTGCGGTCGGCGATCTCCTCGTCGGAAACGGTCGGCGCGCGCAGGAAACCGGTGTTCAGGGCGCGGATCCAGTCGGAGATCTCGGGCTCTGTGATGGAGCGGACGGCGAGGTCCTGGAAACGGCTGCTCATGGGATCACGCTAGGTGCACGGCGGTCGGGGTGTCGCGCGGATTTTCTGAGCGCGGCTCCGTGTCAGCCCTCGCTTCGGAGCTGCCGCAGGACCGGCTCCAGGGAGCTCACGACGGCCTCGGCTCCCGCCTCGCGCAGCAACGTTTCCTTTTCTTCGTTTCGCACGTAGCCGAGGAAGGGAATGCCGGCCCGCCGCGCCGCCTCGAAGTCCGAGGGCGTGTCGCCGATCATCAGGGCGGCGGCGGGGGCGGCACCCATGGCGCGCAGGGCCTGGTTCAGGAAGTGGGGGTTCGGCTTCAGCAAGTCGAGGTCGTTCGTGCGGCCGTAGACGTGCGGGGTGAAGCACTCCAGCAGGCCCCGGCCGTGGAGGTACTCCGTCACCGTGCGCGGGGAGTTGTTGGCGGCGACGGCGAGACGGATGCCGACGGCACTCCAGGTGCGTATGAGCGGATCCGCCCACGGAGTGGGGAACGCCGAGTCGACCGCCTTGAGTTCGTGCTGGGTGAGCCGTTCCATCAGCTCGTCCACCAGATCGCTGCGCGGATGCCGCTTGTTGACCGCGTGGAGGACGACTTGCGGGTCCGGATGCCCCTGCTCTGCCTCCGTCAGCAGCTCCTTCAACCCCTGCCGTTCCAGCCAGGCCACCAGGTCCTTCGCCACGTTCTCCGCGGCCGAACTTCCCGGGAACAGCTGGCAGATGGGGCCGTCGAAGTCGAAAAGGACGAAGCGAGCGCCGGTGATCAGTTCGCGCACGTTGCCTGTCTCTTCTGTCACCGGAACAGTCTGCGCCGTATCAGGAGTCACTAGGAGAGTGTCAGGTCCGTCGTGATGGTTTCCCAGAGGGCGTCGAACCACTTCTGCGACTGCTCCACGAACGCGGCGTCCCGCTCGCCGGCCTGCCGCAGGAAGGAGAAGAGGAGCGATTGGGAGCCGAGGACGTCGTACATGTCCAGGGGCTGACTGTCGTACTCCTCCTCTCTCGTGAGCATGTAGTAACCGAGCAGCGCCTCCTCCCCGTTGAGGAGGTACAGCTTCATGGGCGGGGTGAAGGGGAGGGCGCGGAAGGTGACCTTGACGTCCATGCCGTGGGTGGCCCGCAGGGCCAGCAGATTGTGCTGGAGCACCTGCGCCTGGGCGTTGCGCATCGCCAACCAGCGCCGGTGGGCCGGATCGTCGTCGTGGCGGCCGTCGACCGGGACCGGGAAGGCCAGGGTGATCTCCCGGGAGGGGAGCAGCACACGGACGTTGATCGATGCGGGGCGGACGCGGTCCTCGTGGATCAGCCGGAGCGACTCCCCCACCGCCAGCATGAGGCTCTCGGCCGTCAGACAGGCCGCGTCGATCCGTGCGTCCGGCTTCTCGAACGCCTCGCACAGGCGCGGTGCCAACCCCACCATCGTCGGCTGGGGCTCGTCCGACGCAGCAGCCGGCTCGGTGATCCGCGGCGGGCTCCCCTTGCTGACGTTGGTCAACAGCCCGTCCTCCTGAAGCAGTCGCAGAGCCTGCCGTACGGCTCCCCGCTCCACCCCGAACTCCTCCGCCAGGTCGGCCTGCGTGGGCAGGCGGTCTCCCGCCTTGAGGTCCCCGGTGCGGATGCGGTCCCGCAGGGCGTCGGCGATCTCCTGGGGCGAGAAGCTCCTGCTGTCGTTCACCGGTTCATGGTGAACCCCGCCCGCGCGACCCACCAGAGGGGCGTTCAGAACACCGCCCGAATCTCCCCCAC
>NZ_JBLTJC010000381.1:0-9644 GCF_048158785.1 Streptomyces colwelliae
GCCCCCGCCTGGACGTACCCGGCGCGATCACGGTCACGGCCGGCCTCCTGTCCCTGATCTACGCCCTCTCGACGGCGGCAGACCACGGCTTCGCCCACACGGACGTGATCACGACACTCATCGCGGGCGTCCTGCTCCTCACGGCCTTCGCGTACATCGAGTCGCGCACGCCCCAACCCCTGGTCTCCCTCCCGATGCTGCGCCGCCGCACGGTGGCCTGGGGCAACCTGGGCGGACTGGTCACCTTCTCGATGATGTCGACGGTGGTCTTCGTCCTGACCCTGTACCTCCAGGAGATCCTGCACCTGTCGTCCTTCGAGACGGGCCTGGTCTTCGGCGTCCAGGGCATCCTCTCGGCGGTGGCGGGCGTCTACGCCCCGAAGGTCATCGGCCGCATCGGCGCCCGCCACACCCTGATCGCCTCACTCACCGGCCAGGCGGTGCTGACAGCCGCCCTCCTGACCCTGAACACCCACACCTGGTCGGTCTGGGTGGCGACGGCCGCCGTCTCCCTGGCGAGCATGTGCCACCTGGGCGCGATCATCTCCTACGGCCTGACGGTCACCTCGGGCGTCCCCGACGAGGAACAGGGCCTGGCCACCGGCCTGGTCACCTCCACCCAGCAGATCGGCATCACCATCGGCATCCCCCTCCTGGGCGTCCTCGCCACCACGTCCGGCGATCTGATGTCGGGGGTCCACACAGTCGTGAGCATCGACGCGGCGATCGCGCTGGGGGCGGCGGTGCTGGTGGCCGTAGGACTGCGGTCCCGGCGGGCCGGGTCAGGGACGGTCGAGGCGGAGCCGTTCGGCGCGCGGTAGTCCGGCGACGACCAGGTCGTACGAGTCCTCCACCAGCTCCCGGACCAACCGGTCCGGGAGTTCCCCGTCCACCGTCACCGTGTTCCAGTGCCGCTTGTTCATGTGGTACCCGGGGATGATCAGCCCGTCGTACTCCTCCCGGAGTCGGATCGCGTCCTCCGGGTCGCACTTGAGGTTGACCGTGAGGGGGTGGGCGTCCAGGCGGGTCAGGGCGAAGAGTTTGCCCCGGACCTTGAAGACGGACGTGTCCGGGTTGAACGGGAAGTCCTCCACCGTCGCGTTGAACGACAGGCAGAACGCGCGCAGTTGCTCGGGGCTCACTCCGGCTTCGTCTCCTCCTCGGACGGGTCGGCCGGGCCCACCGGCTCGACCAGTACCGTCACGATCTTGTTCCGGCGCCCGGCCGAGGCCTCCGCCGTCAGTCGTAGCTCTCGGCCATCGGGCAGTTCTACGACCGACGAGGCACCGGCGATCGGGACGCGCCCCAGCGCCTTCGCCAGCAGCCCCCCGACCGTCTCCACGTCCTCGTCGTCGTAGGCCTCGAAGCCGTACAGCTCACCGAGGTCGCCGATGTCCAGACGGGCGGTGACCCGGTAGCGGTCGTCGCCCAGCTCCTCCACGGGAGGGAGTTCGCGGTCGTACTCGTCGGTGATCTCGCCGACGATCTCCTCCAGGATGTCTTCGATGGTGACGATGCCGGCCGTGCCGCCGTACTCGTCGATGACGACGGCGACGTGGTTGCGCTCCTGCTGCATCTCGCGCAGCAGGTCACCGGCGTTCTTGGTGTCCGGCACGAAGCTCGCCGGCCGCATGGCCGTGGAGACCAGCTCCGACTCGGCGTCGCGGCTGATGTGCGTCTTGCGGACCAGGTCCTTCAGATACACGATCCCGACGATGTCGTCCTCGCTCTCCCCGGTCACCGGGATCCGCGAGAAGCCGGAGCGGAGCGCGAGGGTGAGGGCCTGGCGGATCGTCTTGTACCGCTCGATGACGACGAGGTCGGTCCTCGGCACCATCACTTCCCGGACCAGGGTGTCGCCGAGTTCGAAGACCGAGTGCACCATGCGGCGCTCCTCGTCCTCGATCAGCGACTCCTTCTCGGCGAGGTCCACCAGCGCGCGCAACTCGGCCTCGGACGCGAACGGGCCGCGCCGGAAGCCCTTTCCGGGCGTGAGCGCGTTGCCGATGAGGATCAGCAGATACGGGATCGGGCCCATGATCCGCGCGAGCGGCAGCAGCACGTACGCCGCCGCCGTGGCCGTGTTCAGCGGATGCTGGCGCCCGATCGTGCGCGGGGAGACCCCCACCGCGACGTACGACACGAGGACCATGACGCCGATCGCGGCGAGGAGGGCGGGCGCGGTGCCGTGGATCACGTGCAGGCACTCGTAGGTGACCAGCGCGGCGGCGGCCATCTCGCAGGCGACCCTGACCAGCAGGGCGACATTGAGGTAGCGGGTCGGGTCGGCGGCGACCTGCGCGAGCTTGGCACTGCCGCGCCGGCCGGACCGTACGGCCTCCTCGGCGCGGAAGCTGGAGACGCGCGCGAGGCCCGCCTCCGCGCAGGCGGCGAGCCAGGCGACAACGACAAGAGCGATGGCCCCGACGACGATCTGAGGACTCATGAGGCGTACTTACCTGTGCCCTAACCCGTGCCCTAGGAGACCGTCGGAGCCGGGGACGGGCCGGTGTGGCCCTTCTCCGCGCGCCAGCCGTCCACGATCGCGGCCTGGAGGCCGAACATCTCGGCCTTCTCGTCGGGCTCCTCGTGGTCGTAGCCAAGCAGGTGCAACACACCGTGGACGGTGAGGAGTTGAAGCTCCTCGTCCATGGTGTGCTGCGTCTCGGCCTCGGCCCCCTGCTTCGTGGCGACCTCCGGGCACAGCACGATGTCACCGAGGAGCCCCTGCGGAGGCTCCTCGTCGTCCTTGCTCGGCGGACGCAGCTCGTCCATCGGGAAGGACATGACATCGGTCGGCCCGGGCAGGTCCATCCACTGGATGTGGAGCTGCTCCATGGCGTCCTCGTCCACGACGATCACCGAGAGCTCGGAGAGCGGGTGGATGCGCATCCGCGCGAGGGCGTAGCGGGCGATGTCGAGGATCGCCTGCTCGTCGACCTCGGTTCCGGACTCGTTGTTGACGTCGATCGACATGGTCGTGCTGATCTACTTCCGCTTGTCGCGGGCACCCTTGTGGGTGCCGCTCTCCGTACCGTTCTCGCTGTCGTACTTCTCGTACGCGTCGACGATACGGCCGACCAGCTTGTGCCGTACGACGTCCGCCGACGACAGGCGGGAGAAGTGCACGTCGTCGAGGCCCTCCAGGATGTCCTGCACCTGCCGCAGTCCCGACTTCGTGCCGCTCGGCAGGTCGACCTGCGTCACGTCACCGGTGATCACGATCTTCGACTCGAAGCCGAGCCGGGTGAGGAACATCTTCATCTGCTCGGGGCTCGTGTTCTGGGCCTCGTCCAGGATGATGAAGGCGTCGTTCAAAGTGCGACCACGCATGTACGCCAGCGGTGCCACCTCGATCGTGCCCGCCGCCATCAGCTTCGGGATCGACTCCGGGTCGAGCATGTCGTGCAGCGCGTCGTACAGGGGGCGCAGGTACGGGTCGATCTTTTCGTAGAGGGTGCCCGGGAGGAAGCCCAGCCGCTCGCCCGCCTCGACCGCCGGGCGGGTCAGGATGATCCTGCTGACCTGCTTGGCCTGGAGGGCCTGGACCGCCTTGGCCATGGCGAGGTAGGTCTTGCCGGTGCCGGCGGGGCCGATGCCGAAGACGATCGTGTTCTTGTCGATCGCGTCGACGTACCGCTTCTGGTTGAGGGTCTTGGGGCGGATCGTGCGGCCTCGCGAGGACAGGATGTTCTGGGTGAGCACCTCGGCGGGTGTCTCCTCGGGACCATCCCCGTTCTCGCTCGCCCGGAGCATGGCGATCGAGCGTTCCACTGCGTCCTCCGTCATCGGCTGCCCGGTGCGCAGCACCAGCATCATCTCGTCGAACAGGCGCTGGACGAGGGCGACTTCGCGGGCGTCGCCGACCGCGTTGATCTCATTGCCCCGGACGTGGATGTCGGCCGCCGGGAAGGCCTTCTCGATCACGCGGAGGAGGGCGTCTCCGGACCCCAGAACGGTGACCATCGGGTGCTGGGCGGGGACGGTGAACCGTGCTTTCGCCTGCTCCTGCGCGGGGGTGTGAGCTGTGGGTGTCTGAGTCATGGGCCGGCTCTGTAGGCCTTGCTCGTCCTCCTCGAAAAGACTCGCCCGCCACAAGGGCGGCCTGGTGGTTTCCAGGGTACGCCGGGCCACTGACAACGCCGTAGGGCTTTTCGGTGACCGTCGGGCCACGAAATCCGGACCTGTCCTCCCCCGCTCCGGGAGCGTGTCCGGCGCAGGGGAGGCGCGCGGGGTGACGCCGTGAGCCCTGTTCGCGCCCCCTCGCTTGTACGGACAATGTGCTGAGTCAGCCAAGTGTCAGCAGGAGATCCGGCCGGCGGGCCGTGGCTCCCACCGCCGGGCCGAGAGGGAAAGCAGGTCGGCCGCTGTGTTCGTGCGTCTGCCCACGTCCGTGTCCGAAGCGCAGGAGTGCCTGGTCGAGGGGGCGGTGCCCGTCGGCGGGGCGACACTGGTGTGGGCCTCCTGGCAACGGGACGGGTTCCCCGAGCAGGCGGTGTCCCTGCGCGAGCTGCCCGAGGCGAAGGTGATCGGGGACGGGGCGCTGGGCGCGGCCGTACTGCTGCACGAGATCGACGAGCGGGTGCCGGAGGTGCTGCGGCGGGCCGCGGCGGGCGTGGGCACCGGGGCCGTGCGCCGGACCGCCACCGTCGGCGGCAACATCGTCGGCAGCACGCTGCGCTGTCTGCTCCCCGCCGCGCTGGTGCTGGACGCCCGCGCGGTCGTCCTGGAAGCGGACGGCCCCGTCGAGACCGACCTCGCCGAGCTGCTCGCGAAGCGCCCGTTGCTGCTGAACCTGCGCTGGCAAGAGCCGGTGGCCAGCGGTTACCGCAAGCTGACCGGTGAGCTGCGGGGAGAGGTCCCCTTCGTGGTCGCGGTGGCGGTAGGGGCGGCGGAGGGCACGGCGGCGCGCGTCCTGCGGGTCGCGGTCCGTGACGGCTACGACGTGCTCAGCGAGACCGTTCCCTACGACACGGACGCCGCCCGGGTCCTCGGCACCCTGGCGCTCACACCGCTCGGCACCTTGCCCGAGGCGGTCTTCGAGGCGATACGGGAAGAGGTCACCGGCGTGCTGGAGCGTGCGGGGGCCCGCTGAGCGGGAACGGTTCGCCTCCGGGGCGGGCGACGCGTGTCCGGCTGCCCGTGCCCGTGATCGCCGCCCCTAGGTCGATCTGCCGAACCCGATCGTCGGCACCGCCCGCCGCAAGGGCCACGGACTGCCGCTGCCCTGCTCCTCCGGTACGAGTCCCGCCAGGAACGCGTACCGGTCCAGGGCCGTGGGGTCCTGGCCCTCGACCGACTGCACCTTGCGCCACCAGGCGCCGATCTCGGACCAGCCCGGTGCGGAGAGGGAGCCGCCGAACTCCTGGACGGAGAGGGCGGCGGTGAGTCCGGCGAAGGCGAGGCGGTCGGCGAGCGGCCAGCCGGCCAGGGTGCCGGTGACGAAACCGGCCACGAAGACGTCGCCCGCGCCGGTGGGGTCGAGGGCCTCGACGGCGATCGCGGGGACCTCTGCGGACTCTCCGGTGCGCCGGTCCACGGCGTAGGCGCCGTCCGCGCCGAGGGTGACGACTGCAAGGGGTACGTGTTCGGTGAGCGCGTGGGCGGCGGCGCGGGGGCAGTCGGCGCCGGTGTAGCGCATGGCTTCCTCGGCGTTCGGCAGGAATGCCTCGCAGTGCGCGAGGTCGACGAGTCCGGCGAGGTCCCAGGCACCGGTGTCGTCCCAGCCGACGTCGGCGAAGATCCGGGTGCCCTCGCTCGCGGCCTGGGCGACCCAGGGGGCCTGCTTGCCGGGGGTGAGCGAGGCGACGGCGGCACGCGCGCGTGGCGGGCAGTCAGGTGCGCCCCCTTGCCAGAACACGACCTCCGGGGGCGGCTCGTGGCCGTGCGACACCATCGTGCGCTCACCCTCGTACGCCATGGACACGGTGACCGGCGAGTGCCAGCCGGGCACGGTCCGGGAGGCGGAGAGGTCGATGCCCTCGCCCTGCTGCAACGCGTCCCAGCAGTACTCGCCGTAGTGGTCGTCGCCGAAGGCCGCGGCGAGCGAGGTCCGCAGCCCGAGGCGGGCCAGCGCGGTAGCCATGTTGGCGACTCCGCCGGGGCTCGATCCCATCCCGCGCGCCCAGGACTCGGTCCCGCGCACGGGGGCGGATTCGAGCCCGGTGAAGATGATGTCGAGGAAGACGGTGCCGGTGAGATACACGTCCCAGGGCGGATCGTCCGCCGCGCGCAGCCCGGCCAGCGGGTCGACCCCGCAGGACGGCCCTTCGCTGCGGGACGACGGTCCCTTTCCGGTGGACGCGTTGGACGCGGTCACGGTGCGCTCCCTGACGTGATACGGATCAGGCCAGTGTGCACCACCACGCGCGCGTGGGGGCGGCTCCCGCTCCGGTGCCGCCGGTCGCGCCGGAATCAGGCAGCCGCAGGTCCGGGCCGTACGGTGCGCGCCGGACCCGGTGACTCCGTGGGCGGGGGCGCCGGGGTGCCGTGGCGGCACGCGTCCGGATCCGGTCGTAGCACCCCCGCCCTGCGGCGGCCTGTCTCGCCCCTACCAGCGCGGCATCGACGGTGTGACCCACTGCGGGTCGGTGATCCGCATCGCGGCCGCGTCGTCGCGCTCGCGCAGCGAACCGTCGTCGTCGAGCCACCGCTGGTGCAGGAACTCCAGCTTGGCGCAGTCGAGTTCGACGCCGAGGCCGGGTGCGTCGGAGACGGTGACCTTCGCGTCGGTGAAGGTGAGGCGTTCGGTGAGGACGTCCTCCGACTGCCAGGGGTAGTGGGAGTCGCAGGCGTGGTGGAGGTTGGGGACGGTCGACGCGACGTGGGTCATCGCGGCGAGGCTGATCCCGAGGTGGGTGTTGGAGTGCATGGAGATGCCGACGCCGAACGTGCGGCAGATGGCGGCGAGTTGCTGGGTGTTGCGCAGCCCGCCCCAGTAGTGGTGGTCGGAGAGCACCACCTGCACGGCGTCCTTCGTGAAGGCTTCCTTGATCTCGGCGAACGTCGTCACGCACATGTTGGTGGCGAGCGGCACATCGGTCCCCGCGGACACCTCGGCCATCGCGGGGGTGCCCAGCGCCGGGTCCTCCAGGTATTCGAGGACGTCCCCGAGTTCCTTCGCCACCTTCAGCGAAGTCTCCACGGACCAGGCGCCGTTGGGGTCGAGGCGGAGCGGGTGGTCGGGGAAGGCCGCCGCCAGCGCCCGTACGGCGGCGATCTCCTCGTCGGGCGGGAAGACTCCGCCCTTGAGCTTGAAGGAGGTGAAGCCGTACCGCTCCTTGAACTTCCGTGCCTGCTCGACGACTCCGGCCGGGTCGACGGCGGCGCCCCAGTCGTCCTTCTCGGCCGTCACGCCCTCGGGGTGGTCGGCCCACTTGTAGAACAGGTACGCGCTGTACTCGACCGCGTCCCTCAACTTGCCCCCGAGCAGGGCGTGTACGGGCAGCCCGAGCGCCTTGCCGAGGGCGTCGAGGCAGGCGACCTCGAAGGCGGAGACGACGGACAGCCGCAGCTTGTCGGCGGTCTGGACACCGCGCAACCCGCCGACGTCGACCTGCCCGGAGACCCGGGAACTGTCGACGGCCAGCTCGTCGGCGACCGTGAACAGGCCGTTCAGATCGCTGACCTGACGGCCGATCAGCTTCTTGGCGAAGGGGCGGGCCAGCTCCAGGTACTTGGTGTCGCCGTAGGTCTCGCCGAGGCCGGTGATCCCGTCGGCCGTCTCGATCTCGACGATCAGGCGCGGGGTGTAGGGCTGGTGGACGCCCTGGGTGTTCAGGAGGGGCGGGTCGGCGACCAGGATCGGGGTCAGCCGGACGTCGGCGATGGTGAGGTTCACAGCGCGGCTCCTACGAGGTCGAGTCCGGTGGCGAGCAGGGTCGTGAGCTCGGCCAGGTCGGCGGCCGAGGGGTCGGTGAGCGGGGCGCGCACGGGTCCCACCGGCTGGCCGCGCAGCCGGGCCGCCGCCTTGACCAGCGACACGGCGTATCCCGGTACTCGGTCGCGGAGTTCGACGAGCGGGACGTAGAAGTCGCGCAGCAGTTTCTCGACCGCCTTGTCGTCGCCGTCCGTCAGCGCGGCGAAGAAGGCGTCCGCGATCTCGGGGGCGAAGGCGTGGACGGCGGAGGAGTAGGCGGGGACGCCGACGGTGGCGTAGGCGCGGGCCTGGATCTCGGCGGTGGAGGCGCCGTTGAAGAAGAGGAAGCCCTCGGGGGCGGCGAGCGTGAGGCGCTGGAGGCGGTCGAGGTCGCTGTGGCCGTCCTTGAGGCCGATGACGCCGGGGATCGCCGCGATGCGCTTCAACGAGCTTGCGGTGAAGGCGACTTGGCCGCGCTGGTAGGCGATGAGCGGGAGCCGGGTGCGGGCGGCGAGCTGCTCCAGCTGGGCCACCAGGCCGTCCTGCGGGGCGGCGACGAGGTAGTGCGGCAGGACGAGGAGCGCGTCGGCGCCGGCCTCCTCGGCGATGCGTGCGAAGCGGGCGGCCTGCGCCCAGCCGTAGCCGACACCGGCGACGACGGGCACGCGGCCGGCCGCCTCCTCGACGGCGATGGTGACGACCGTGCGGTACTCGTCCTCGTCGAGCGAGAAGAACTCGCCGGTTCCGCAGGCGGGGAACACGGCGCCGGGGGCGGTGGCGATCCGGGCCGCGACATGGGTGCGGAAGCCGTCGGCGTCGAGGGAGCCGTCGTCGTGGAAGGAGGTGAGCGGGAAGGAGAGCACGCCGCCCGCCATCCCGTCCCGGAGCCTGCGCACCAGGGTCTCCGTGTCGCCGTTCACTGTGCCATCTCCCTATGTAGACATCATCCACGTATGAGGACAGAGATTAGATACGCGAACCGCGACCGTCAATGGGGCACCCGCGCTCGCTAACATCGCCCCATGTCAGAGCCCGGTGGCGTCCGCGAGGTGAAGTCCGCCGCCCGTACGGTCGAGCTGCTCGAACTGCTCGCCGCGCGCGGCGACCGTCCCGCACGCCTCCAGGAACTCGCCGACGCGCTCGGCGTGCCGCGCAGCTCGATGTACGCCCTCCTCCAGACCCTGATCGCACACGGCTGGGTCCGCACCGACATCACCGGCTCGCTCTACGGCATCGGCATCCACGCCCTGCTCACCGGCACGAGCTATCTGGACTCCGACCCGCGTGTGAGGGTCGTACGGCCGTATCTCGACGAGGCGTCCCAGGCGCTCGGCGAGACGATCCACCTGGGGCGGCTGGACGGGCGGGACGTGGCGTATCTGGCGACGCGGGAGTCGCACGAGTACCTCCGGACGATCAGCAGGGTGGGGCGGCGGCTCCCGGCCCACGTCGGCGCCCTGGGCAAGGCACTCCTCGCCGAACGGCCGGACGCCGAGCTGCCCGACGGGCCGTACGAGGCGGCCACCCCCAACACCCACACCTCCCGGGACGCGTTGGCCGCGGACCTCGCTTCGATCCGCACCCGGGGTTACTCGATCGACCGTGAGGAGGGGGTCCTCGGGATCGTCGGGTTCGGGTTCGCGTTGCGGTACGACAACCCGGCGCTGGACGCGATCAGTTGCTCGGTGCCGGTGGCTCGGCTCACGCCGGAGCACGAAGGGGAGATCGTCGCGGTGATGCGGGAGGTGCGGGCGAAGATCGAGGGGGCGGCGGCTGGGGCCGGTGG
>NZ_JBLTJC010000382.1:0-9643 GCF_048158785.1 Streptomyces colwelliae
CATCTGGGCGGCAGGCGCCGTGAGCCGGCCGACGCATAGCGACCGACCGGGACCGAGAACCCGGCCGGGACCGAGAACCCGGCCGGGACCGAGAAGCCGGCCGCGCGGCGCTGCTCGCCGCCCTGACGACCGGCTGCCAGGCCGCGAAAAGTTCCGGTGAGGGTGACGGACGGCTCGGCGGGAAGGCGGCCGCGTCGTCGTCCGCGACCACCCGACCCTCCGGCTACGGCGCGGTGTTCCTCGCCGCCGACGAGTGCAGTTCCTTCGGTACGACGAGTTTCACCGAGGTGCCGTGCACCAGCGAGCGGGCGGCCGCCCTGGTCGTCGCCCGCTACGACGGCGATGTGAGCGGCGGCCCGGTGTGTCCCGCGACCACCGACTTCGTGCTGCACATCGGCGCCCAGGGGTCGCCTGGCCCGGGCGGCGACGTGGCCGTACCGAAGGGCTACGCCTGTATGCGCAACCTGGAGCCGCCGCATCCCGGCGACCCGGGTGGCGGGGGCGGCCCCCGCACGATCGTCGGCGACTGCGTCTACGGCTCCGGCAGCGGCCAGGTCCGGGAGACCGCGTGCGACGGCTCGGGGCAGAAGAAGCCGCAGTACAAGGTGGTCAAGGCCGCGCTGAAACGCGCGAGTTGTCCGGCGTCGACCGCCCTGTACGTCCAGCTCGGCGGCCCGCAACCGGTGGGCTGCGCCCGGCCGGTGTAGGTCGGGTGACCGTCAACGGCCGGGCGCGGCAAGGGTGTTACGGCCGGAGCGTCGGCTCGCGTTCGACGCCCTGCCGGTCCAGCCTCGCGTCGTACGGCGCGAGAGGCTTCGCCTGTGCCGTCGTCGCGGCGGGGACACCCGCCCAGGCCAGGATGCGGGCGGTGGCCAGTGCCTTCTGGTCGGCGACGAGGCCCGCGACGTTCGCGCCGTGGTTCATGCCGGGTGCGGTGAAGACGTACGAGTCTTTCGCGCCCTTGCCGACGGCGAAGCGCTCCGAGCCCCACGGGTCGTTCTGGCCGTACACGAAGAGCATGTGACGGGCGTTGTGCTTCACCCAGGAGTCGACGTCCCGCATGGCGAACGGCTGGAACGTCGTCGGGATCGAGCGCGGGACGAAGTTCCGGGGCGGCTGGTAGCCGTAGCGGATGTACTTCTGCTCGATGTACGGGAAGTCGATGTCGGGGGCGCCGAGTTGGGTGGCCGCCTGGTAGAAGTACGGCGTGAACGGGTCCAGGCCCTGGTCGGTGTAGAACGAGAAACCGGAGATCGTGTCGACCGAGTCCCAGATCTGCTCGTCGGTGGCGGTCGCGGCGTCCGGCGGGATCAGCTCGTCCTCGTCGCAGTCGGCCGCCTGGGCGTACTGCCAGAAGCCCCAGACGTAGTCGAGGACGACGGCCTCGTAGGCCTTGTCCAGGCTGCCGACGGTGGTGAAGGTGAAGCCGTTCTCCGCCGCGTACGCCGCGTACTTCTTCTCCAGCGGCTCCCTGCGCACCAGCGCCTCGCGCTGTACGGCGTCCAGGCGGTCGCGGCACTCCTTGGTGCCGACCTTGGTGAAGAAGCGGTCGTAGGCCGAATCCTCGTTGTTCACCACGTCGTTGGGGGCGACGTAGGCGACGACGCCGTCCATGTCGTGCGGGTAGAACCGCTCGAAGTAGGTGGCCGTCATGCCGCCCTTGGAGCCGCCGGTGGCGATCCAGTTCTGGGTGTAGACCGACTTGAGGGCCTTGAAGACGCGGTGCTGGTCGCTGGCCGCCTGCCAGATGTCGAGCTTGGACCAGTCGGCCGGGGCGGGGCGAGAGGGCGTGAAGTAGCGGTATTCCAGGGAGACTTGGTTGGCGTCCGCGATCCGGGTCGGTTCGCTGCGGCTCGGGGTCGTCGAGACGTTGTAGCCGCTGGTGTAGAAGACCGTCGGGCGCGCGACATCCTTGTGCAGCACGGTGATCCGCTGCTGGAACGTGCCCTTGGACGGGTGCCGGTGGTCGACCGGCTGGGTGTAGTTCAGGACGAAGTAGCGGTAGCCGGTGTACGGCTTCTCCTGGACCAGGCTCATGCCGGGTATCGCCAGCAACTGGTCCTTGATGTCCGCCGCTTGACTGGCCTGGCCCGCCTGAGCGGCGGTGGCCACCCCGGCCGTGCTCAGCGTGCCTATGAGCACGGTGAGCGCCAGCAGCCATCTGAGCGCCTTGCGCATGCAGTCTCCCCTGTGAGGCAGTTGTGAACGGGAAGCTATCGGAGCAACTCCCGTCACACCAGAGGAGGTTGTGCGTTACGGCGCCGACCTGCGGTTCAGCAGAGGATCCAGCCCGAGCTGACCGAGCCGCGGCCGACCGCGCCCTTCACCCGTACGCACCGGTGACCGGCGTGCACGGTGACCGGTCCGGCCCGGCGCGTGTACCGCCCCTTGTCGACGACCGGGCGGTTGCCGCGCGCCTGCACGCTGACCGACATCGTGCGCTTGGCGCCGGGGGCCTTGGCGGCGGTGTACGCGCAGACGTAGTCACCCCGGCGGAAGACATGGACGGTGCCGGTGGAGAAGGGCAGCGTCGTCACCTCCCGCCCCGGGCAGACCGCGGCCGCCTCGGCGGTGCCGGGGGCCGTGAGCGCGAGCAGTCCGGACGCGGTGAGCACGGCCATGCCGAGCGCCACCCGCCGTCGTAGCGCACCCATGTCCACAGTCATCCCTCCCGCACAGCACAGCAGCCGAACAGCGTACTGATGTACGGACGCAAGACGTACGTCGCATGGTTGCGCGACCGTCAGTAGGGCGCCACGACCTGCTCCTCCGCCCCGGGCGCACCGACGAACGTGCGCCACAGGTCGGCGTAGTACCCGTCCAGCGCGAGCAGCTCGTCGTGTGTGCCGTCCTCCACGACCTGCCCGTGGTCCATCACCACGACCCGGTCCGCGCGGGCCGCCGTCGTCAGGCGGTGGGCTACGACGAGGGTGGTGCGGCGGCCCGCGAGGCGGTCGGTGGCCTGGTTGACCTGGGCTTCCGAGGCCAGGTCCAGGGCTGCCGTGGCCTCGTCGAGGAGGAGGATGTCGGGGTCCACCAGTTCGGCGCGGGCCAGGGCGATCAGCTGGCGCTGGCCCGCCGAGAGGTTGCGGCCGCGTTCGGCGACCTCGTGGAGGTAGCCGCCGTCGAGCGTGGCGATCATCTCGTGCGCGCCGACCGCGCGGGCCGCCGCCTCCACCTCGGCGTCGGTGGCGTCGGGGCGGCCGTAGGCGATGGCGTCGCGGACGGTGCCCTGGAAGAGGTACGGCTCCTGCGGGACTACGCCCAGGTGGTGGCGGTACGACGTGATGTCGAGGGCGCGGAGGTCCGTGCCGTCGACCGTCACCCGGCCGCCCGTCGGGTCGTAGAAGCGGGCGACCAGCTTCACGAGCGTCGACTTGCCCGCGCCCGTCTCGCCGACGAAGGCGACGGTCTGGCCGGCGGGGATGCTCAAGTCCACTCCCCCGATGGCCTCTTCGTCGTCCCCGTACGCGAAGTGCACGTCCTCGAAGGCGATTTCGCCGCGCAGGGAGAGGACTTCGAGGGGTTCGTCGGCCGCTCGCGTGGACGTCGGTTCCTGGAGCAGCTCCTGGATGCGGCCCAGGGAGACGGTGGCCTGCTGGTAGCCGTCGAAGACCTGGGAGAGCTGCTGGACCGGGGCGAAAAACAGGTCGATGTAGAGGAGGTAGGCGACCAACGCGCCTGTCGTGAGCGTCGCGTTGTCCACCCTGCCCGCGCCCGCGATCAGTACCGACGCCGCCGCGACCGACGACAGCAGCTGTACGAAGGGGAAGTAGATCGAGATCAGCCACTGGCCCCGGGTACGCGCCTCGCGGTAGCTGCCGCTGCGCTCGGCGAACCGCCGGCCGCCGTCGCGCTCGCGCCGGAACGCCTGCACGATCCGCAGCCCCGACACCGACTCCTGGAGGTCGGCGTTGACCGACGACACGCGCTCACGGGCGAGTTCGTACGCCTTCACGCTCGCCCGGCGGAAGAAGAAGGTGGCGATGACGAGGGGCGGGAGGGTCGCGAACACGACCAGCGCCAGCTGGATGTCGATCACCAGCAGGGCGACCATGATGCCGAAGAAGGTGACGACCGAGACGAAGGCCGTGACCAGGCCCGTCTGGAGGAAGGTCGAGAGGGCGTCGACGTCCGTCGTCATCCTCGTCATGATCCGGCCCGTCAACTCCCGCTCGTAGTAGTCGAGTCCGAGGCGTTGGAGCTGGGCGAAGATCTTGAGGCGGAGGGTGTAGAGGACCCGTTCGCCGGTACGGCCGGTCATGCGGGTCTCGCCGCGCTGTGCCGCCCACTGCACGACTACCGCGAGCAGGGCCAGGATCGACGCCGACCAGATCGCGCCCAGCGCCATCTTGGTCACGCCCTGGTCGATGCCGTGCCGGATCATGACCGGCAGGAGCAGGCTCATGCTCGCGTCCACGGCGACCAGGCCGAGGCTGATCAGCAGCGGGGTGCCGAAACCGCGCAGCAGCCGGCGCAGTCCGTACGAGTCCTCGGCGCGGACCGCGCCCGCCTCGTCGATGTCGGGGACGTCGGTCGCCGGGGGCAACGCGTCGACCTGGGCGAGGAGTTCGGGCGTCGCGGGCATCCCGGACAGCGCGGTGTCCTTGGGTTCGCGGTCACCGGTCCACAGCCGGGGCGTGAGCCCGCGCTCGGCGTCGAACTCCGCGTCCAGCTCGTCCCGTACGGAAGTGTCTTCGGCCGGTGCGGCGGGCTGGGCGTGGCCGGGCGAGACGCCGCCGAGTTCGTCGGGGTCGGTGAGGAGGCGGCGGTAGAGCGGAGAGCGCTGCTGGAGTTCGTCGTGCGTACCGATGTCGGCGAGGCGGCCCCCGTCGAGGACGGCGATGCGGTCGGCGAGGTTGAGGGTCGAGCGGCGGTGCGCGATGAGCAGGGTCGTGCGGCCCCGCATGACCTGTTTCAACGCCTCGTGGATCTCGTGCTCGACGCGGGCGTCCACCGCCGAGGTCGCGTCGTCCAGGACCAGCAGGCGCGGGTCGGTGAGGATCGCGCGGGCGAGGGCGACGCGCTGGCGCTGGCCGCCGGAGAGGGTGAGGCCCTGCTCGCCGACCGTCGTGTCGTAGCCCTCGGGGAGTTCCGCGATGAACCGGTCGGCCTGCGCGGCGCGGGAGGCGGTGAGGATCTCCTCCTCGGTCGCGTCGGGGCGGCCGTAGGCGATGTTGTTGCGGACCGTGTCGGAGAAGAGGAAGGAGTCCTCGGGGACCAGGCCGATCGCGGCGCGCAGCGAGTCGAGGGTGAGTTCGCGGACGTCGTGGCCGCCGATGAGGACGGCGCCGTGGGTGACGTCGTAGAAGCGCGGGAGGAGGAGCGAGACGGTGGATTTTCCGGAGCCGGAGGAGCCGACGACCGCGAGGGTCTCGCCGGGGCGGATCTCGAAGCTGAGGCCGTTGAGGACTGGGCGTTCGTGGTCGTAGCCGAACGACACGTCGTCGAACTCGACCGTGGCCGGGGCGTCGGCGGGGAGTTCCTTGGTGCCGTTCGTCATCGACGGTTCGGTGTCGATGAGTTCCAGGACGCGTTCGGTGCCGGCGCGGGCCTGCTGGCCGACCGTGAGGACCATGGCGAGCATGCGGACCGGGCCGACGAGCTGGGCGAGGTAGGTGGAGAAGGCGACGAACGTGCCGAGCGTGATGTGTCCGCGCACCGCGAGCCAGCCGCCGAGGGCGAGCATCGCGACCTGGCCGAGGGCGGGGACGGCCTGGAGGGCGGGGGTGTAGCGGGCGTTCTGCCGGATCGTGCGGAGGCGACCCGCGTACAGCCGGCGGCCGACCTCGCGCAGCTTTCCGGTCTCCTGGTCCTCCTGGCCGAAGCCCTTCACCACGCGTACGCCGCTGACGGCGCCGTCGACGACACCGGCCACGGCGGCGGCCTGGGCCTGCGCGTACCAGGTGGAGGGGTGCAGCTTGCTGCGGCTGCGCCGGGCGATGAAGCCGAGGGCGGGGGCGACGGCCAGGGCGATCAGCGTCAGCGGCAGGGACAGCCAGGCCATGATCGCGAGGGAGATCACGAAGAGCAGGACGTTCCCGATGGTCATCGGGAGCATGAAGAGCAGGCCCTGGATCAGCTGGAGGTCGCTGGTCGCGCGGCCGACGACCTGGCCGGTGGACAGCTCGTCCTGGCGGCGGCCGTCGAGGCGGGTGATCGTGCCGTACATCTCGGTGCGGAGGTCGTGCTGGACGTCCAGGGCGAGGCGGCCGCCGTAGTAGCGGCGGATGTACGTCGAGACGTAGACGAGGAGCGCGGCGACCAGCAGGGCGGCTGCCCAGGGGGCCATGGAGCGGGTGTGGCCGGTGATCACGTCGTCGATGATCACCTTGGTGACCAGGGGGACCAGTGCGGTGACCGCCATGCCGGCGAGGGAGGCGCCCAGGGCGAGGATGACGTCCTTGGGGTAGCGCCAGGCGTATCCGGCGAGCCTTCTTGCCCAGCCTTGGCTGTGCCCCGGTGTCTCCCCCTGTTTCGCTGCCACGCGGTGCCTTCCGTTCGCCCCTGATCAGGTGGTCTTTCGGAAGGCACCAACGCGGATTGAAGCGGATTTCATCCCTCCGCAACATTGCGCTTCGCGCGGGGGTCGTTTTTCGGGTGCAGGCCCGCTGTGGCTGGTCGCGCAGTTCCCCGCGCCCCTTAGGGGGTTGTCCGTACCCGGAGGTAATAGAAGCGGGTCGTCTGTACCGCGTTCTGGTTGTCGTCGCTCACCAGCAACACCTTGTAGCGGCCCTTCTCCTTCCCCGTGATCACCATGCCCTCGATGTTGTCGAGGAGGGGGTTCGGCTGGGGCTGCTTCGCTGTGGCGCCGAGGGTCGGGCAGTCGGCGATGTCGGCCAGCAGGGTCTTTTTGATCAGGTGGACTCCGGGCTGGCCGGTGAGGGTGTCGATGGCGCTGGTGTCCGTGGCGTGGCGGGGGTCGGCCAGGTAGAGGCGGACGGTGTTGCCTACGCCGCTGGTGAAGCCGCGCTCCAGGACGAGGAGGCGGCCGTCGGGGAGGGCCTGCACCTCGGGGACGCCGAGGAAGGCGGCGTCGGTCTTGTAGGCGTACTGCGCGGCGAGCTTGAAGTGGTCGCCCTTGGTCCGGGTCCAGGTCTGGAAGCGGACGTCGCCCGAGGTGTCGCCGGCGATCGGGTACTCCATCGACGCGAGGAGGGTGTGGCCGCCGGGCAGCAGGGTCAGGCCCTCGAAGGTCTGGTTGGAGACGGCCCGCCCGGCCGGGGCGACGAGCAGCGAGGACGGGACCGGGAGGCGGTCGAGGATCGTGCCGTCGGCGGAGTAGCGGCGGATCGACGGCTCGGTCTCGGAGGTGATCAGACGCGTGCCGTCGCGGTCGATGACCAGGCCCTCGGAGTCGAGGTCGGCGCCGTTCTCGTCGGCGAGGTGGACGGCGCGCTTCGGCTGGAGGGTCTTCGCGTCCAGGTCGAACAGCGAGGAGCGGTCCTCCAGGGCGGCCAGCGAGCCGTCCTTGTCCACGGCGAGTGCGGAGAAGTTGCCGACGAACGTGCCGTCGTACGTCGTCTTGTCGAGCGCGTCGGAGAAGCGGTCGATCGAGACGGACGATGAACAGGCGTTGGCGGTACGGGAGTTGCTGGCGTTCGCGGGCCCGGCGGCGGCGGTGAGGCAGGTGGCCGCCGCCAGGCCGGCGGTCGCGGTCGCGAGTACGGTTCTCAGGCGCATGGGCGTCACCGTAGGACGGGTGGATGACGTGCGGGAGACCGCGTAGTAAAGCGATGCCCCAGGACAGGACCTAGGCGAGGTCCTTGTGGATCGCCTTGGCGACGCCCTGGATCGTCGTGATGCCGTAGCTCATCGTGCTGTTGTCCTGGGTGAGCACGGACATCATGTAGTCGTGGCCGCCGCCGTTGAAGGTACCCAGGCTGTGGACGCGCCAGCCGTGCGTGGAGCGCTGGAGCCAGCCGTTCTTGACGTGCACGGTGACCGTGGAGGGGGCGCCGGACGGCGTGCCCCAGCGCTGGCTGGAGATGACCTGGTTCATCAACTTCAGGATGTACGCACGGGAGTTGTCGCTCAGCACCGAGTTCTTGGCGGTGACCAGCTTGAGCAGTTTCTGCTCGTCGGTCACGGTCTCCTGGGTCAGGCCCCAGTAGTTGTTCGCGCCCGGCTTGGTCTGGGTCATGCCGGCGGCGGACAGGAAGCCCTTGATCTTCGTCAGGCCCAGCTGCTTCCACAGGGTGGAGGTCGCGGTGTTGTCCGACTTGGTGATCATGGCCTTGGCGAGCGTCGACTCGCGTGAGGTCAGCAGGCGGTTGTGCTTCTTCGCGTCCCACAGCAGCGTGGCGAGGACGGTCACCTTGACGGTGCTGGCCGAGTCGTAGGCGCTCGTCGCCCGCAGGGTGCAGGTGGTCTTGGTGGTCCGGTCGTAGAGGCCGACCGCGACGGTCCCCTTGCGGTTCGCGAGGGCCGCGGTGATGTCCTTCTTCAGCTTGGCGGCGAGGCCCGCCTTGGCCGACGTACAGCTGACCGTCGGGGTGGCCGCGGCGGCGGGCGTCGCGGCGGCCAGGAGCGGTATCAGGATCCCGGCGCCCGCGCCGACGGCCACCGCTCTGGCTCGGCGGGAGGTCCAAAGAGACTCAGTCATGCATGACTTGACTCACAGGAAGGCGTGAAAGGTTGTACGGGTTGGGGAACGGTTGTACGACGCGTTACTCCGCCCTTTGCGAATTCACAGCCGGCCGCCAGGTTCGGCACAGCAGTCACCCACCCTGCTTTCGCACGATGCGTGGGTGACATCTGCCACCGATCCACACCCCCACACCGACCCCGCGTCCGCCGACTGGCCGCCGCCGGCCCCATCCGTCGACGCGCCGCCCGAGAAGGCGCCCCGCTGGTCGCTGCCCGCGCTGATCGCCATCATGGTCCTCGCCGCGGTGCTGTACTCCTGGAACCTCTCCGGGTCCAGCCTCAACAGCTTCTACAGCAGCGCGGTCTACAGCGGCACCCAGAGCTGGAAAGCCTGGTTCTTCGGCTCGCTGGACGCGGGCAACTTCATCACGGTCGACAAGCCACCCTTCGCCCTCATGGTGATGGGCCTGTCGTGCCGGATCTTCGGCTTCGGCACCTGGCAGATGATGCTGCCGGAGGTCGCCGCCGCGCTCGGCACGATCTGGATCCTGCACTCCTCCGTGAAGCGGTACTTCGGGCACGTGGCCGCGACGATCACCGCGCTGGTCCTCGCCCTGACCCCGATCACGGTCGCCATCAACCGTGACAACAACCCCGACACCCTCCTCGTCCTGCTGATGGTGGCGGGCGCGGCCCTCGGCCTGCGCGCCGTGCGCACCGACCGGCTGCTGCCGCTGATCGGCTCCGCGGTCTGCTTCGGCTTCGCCTTCAACACCAAGCTCCTCCAGGGCTACATCGCCCTGCCCGCCGTCTTCGCCGTGTACCTGTTCGCGTCGAAGCTCGGCTGGAAGAAGAAGCTCGTCCAACTGGCCCTGGCCACGGTCGCGTTGGCCGTCTCCAGCTTCTGGTGGGCCACGGCCGTCTCCCTCGTCCCGGCCGCCGACCGCCCGTACATCGGCGGCTCGACCGACGGCACCGCCTGGGACCTGATCATGGGCTACGACGGCTTCGGCCGCGTGTTCGGCGGCGAGGGCAACGGCGGCGGGGGCGGGGG
>NZ_JBLTJC010000383.1:0-9595 GCF_048158785.1 Streptomyces colwelliae
CTACCCCTTCCTTGCCCCCGGCACCCCCCTCCGGGAAGCCGCAGACTGGCAAGGCGCCCTCGTCGGCAAGGCACTCCCCGGCGGCACGGTGACGGCAGCCGCGTTCACGGAACTCTCCGACGAACTCATCGCACGCCTACGGCAGTTGGGCCCCATAGACGGCCTCTGGTACGACATCCACGGCGCGATGACAGTAGAGGGCATGGACGACGCCGAGTCCCTCCTCCTCGCCCGCATCCGAGAGACCGTCGGCCCGAACACCCTCGTGTCGACCTCGATGGACCTGCACGGCAACGTCTCCCGGGAACTGGTCCACGCCAGCGACCTGATCACCTGCTACCGCATGGCCCCGCACGAGGACGCCATGGGCACCAAGGAACGCGCCGCCCGCAACCTCGTAGACCTCCTGACGAGCGGCGCCCCCCGCCCGGTCAAGGCCTGGATCCCGGTCCCGGTACTGCTCGCGGGCGAACAGACCTCCACCCGCATCGAACCGGCGAAGAGCGTCTACGCGGCCGTAGAAAAAGTAGAAGCAACCGAAGGAGTCACCGACGCGGCGATCTGGGTCGGCTACGCCTGGGCAGACGAGCCCCGCAACCGAGCCGCTGTCGTCGTCACCGGCCCGTCCGCCGCCCAAGTAACCACCGGAGCCGAGCAGTTGGCGCGCGGCTTCTGGGAGGCCCGGCACGACTTCGAGTTCGTGGCCCCGACCGGCACGCTCGACGACTGCCTCGACGAGGCCCTCGCGTCCACCGCCCGCCCGTACTTCATCAGCGACACCGGCGACAATCCGACCGCGGGCGGCGCGGGCGACGTCACCTGGGGGCTCCAACAGGTCCTGGAACGCCCGGAGTTCAAGGACGAGAGCGGCCCTACGGTCATCTACGCGTCGCTGCCCGGACCGTCCGCCGTAGCCGCGGCGGAGCGTGCAGGCGTCGGTGCCACCGTCACGGTCACGGCCGGCGCGGAGGTCGACGACCGGCACGCGGGCCCGCTCACCTTCACCGGAGTCGTGCACTCGGTCCGGCACGGCGACCGGGACGCGGAGACCGAGGTGGTGCTGCGGGTGGGCAGCGTGTACGTGATCCTGACGCGGCTGCGGAAGCCGTACCACCACGAACACGACTTCACCGACCTGGAGTTGGACCCGCGCTCCGCCGATCTCGTGCTCGTCAAGATCGGCTATCTCGAACCCGAGCTCTTCGCCATGGCCGCCGACTGGAAGATGGCCCTCACCCCGGGCGGGGTCGACCAGGACCTCGGCAGGCTCGGGCATCACCGCATCCGGCGGCCCATGTTCCCCTTCGACCGGGGCATGCCCGACCCGGACCTCACGGCCCGGGTCATCGCCCCCTCCGACGAACAGCTCAGCGGGGCGGACGAGTGAGCTTGCCGCCCCCGCCGTCCTCGATGGCGGCGGCGATCAACTGGTCGAGCAGCGCGATCAGTACGTTCCGGCACGAGTCGCGCTCGCGGGCGTCACAGAGCAGCACCCGGACGTCATCGGGGAGGGCCAGCGCCTCGCGCACCGCCTCCGCGGGATACGGGTGCTCGCCGTAGAAGCCGTTCACGCCCACCACGAACGGGATGCCCCGGCGTTCGAAGAAGTCGACGGCCGCGAAGCTGGACTTGGGGCGGCGGACGTCGATGAGGACCACCGCGCCCAGCGCGCCGAGCGCCAGGTCGTTCCACATGAACCAGAAGCGCTGCTGGCCCGGGGTGCCGAACAGGTACAGCACCAGGTCCTGGCCGATGGTGATGCGGCCGAAGTCCAGGGCCACGGTGGTGGCCCGTTTCTCCTCGATGCCGTCGAGGTCGTCGACGGCGAGGCCCGCCACGGTCAGCGGTTCCTCGGTGCGCAGCGGGGCGATCTCGCTCACCGAACCGACCATGGTGGTCTTGCCGACGCCGAAGCCCCCCGCGATCAGGATCTTGACCGTCTCGGGCGGCGCGGGTGCCGGAGCGATGGTGTCAGAGCCGGTCAAGGCCCTCCCTCACTTTCTGCAGCAGGTCCAGGTCCGGGCTGGTACGGGAGACCGGGTGCGGCGGCCGGGCCGTGATCAGGCCCGCCTCCAGCAGATCGCAGAGCATGATCACTACCACGCTCACCGGAAGGTCGACAAGAGCCGCGACCTCCGCGACCGCCAGCGGCTCGGCGCACAGCCGCAGGATGCGGGACTGCTCCGGCTGCGGCCGGGGCGCCCGCGCGGGCGCCGGATCGACCGCGGTCACCGTGGTGATGAGGGTGAAATCGGCGCGGCTGGGCCGGGTTCTGCCTCCGGTCAGCGTGAACGGCCGTACGAGCCGTCCCGCCGCGTCGCCACCGCTCACCTCACTCGCCGGAGCCGGCCGCGGGGCCGACGCCCGCCCGCGGCGCGGCGCTGAGATGCTCGCCTATCTTCTTCACCAGCATGTTCATCTGGTACGCCACGACCCCGACGTCCGCGCCCGGACCGGTCAGGACGACCAGATGGGCGCCGGGGCCCGCCGAGGTGAGGATCAGATAGCTGTTCGCCATCTCGATCAGCGCCTGGCGCACCGGGCCGCCCCGGAAGTCCATGCTGACCCCCTTGCTGAGGCTCATCAGCCCGGACGCGGTGGCCGCCAGCCGCTCGGCGTCGTCGCGCAGGAACCCGGTGGACTTGCTGACGACCAGCCCGTCCTCGGACAGCACGACGGCCTGGTTCACCTCGGCCACCCGGTCCACGAGTCCGGTGAGCAACTGGTCGAGCTGGGTGTGCGTGGCGGGGACGGGACGTGTCATGGCGGAGTCCTTCATGAGCGGTCGGCGGGCGGAGTCGAGGAGGCGGCTGCTTCCTCCCGGTCGTACTGCGACGGCGCGTCCTCGTCACGCGCCTGGAACGTGCCGCGCTGGAACCCGGCCAGCGAGGAAGCCGCACGCTCCGCGGTGAAGTCTTCCAGCTCCGTGTCCTCCTCGACCGCCCCGGCCTCCTCCCGCAACTCACTGGCCAGGCTGGTCTGCGGCACCCGACGCGGCAACGGGGTGAGCCCCCCGAGTCCGGCCGTGACCGACTCGTCCTCGGGCGACCGCGCCGGAGGGATGGCGGGGCGGGCCTCGGGCGCGGGACTCGACGTCTCAACTGCCCCGTCGTCCAAGGTGGTTGACGCGGAGACGGCCGCCTTCTCCGTCCTCTCCGCCTTCTCCGCCTTCTCCGCTACGACGGACTCGGCATCGGCCGCTCGTGCGGCGCCCCGAGTGGACTCCTCGGCCGGCTCGGGTACGACGATCTCGTGCGGGATCAGTACGATCGCGGTCGTGCCGCCGTACGGCGAGGAACGCAGTGTCACCGCGATGCCGTGCCGGGTGGCGAGCCGGGCGATCACGAACATGCCGAGCCGCAGGTCGTCGGCGAGGGCGACCACGTCGAACTGCGGGGCCACCGCCAGCTGTTCGTTGAGCGAGGCGTAGTCCTCGTCGGACATGCCGAGCCCGCGGTCCTCGACCTCGATGGCGAGCCCCTTGGCGACCATCGCGGCCCGCACCCCGACGGGACTGGGCGCGGGGGAGTACACGGTCGCGTTGTCGATCAGCTCTGCCAGCAGGTGGATCACGTCCGCGACCGCGGGCGGCGCCAGGCACACCTCCTCCTCGGTGTGCACCTCCACCCGCTGGTACTCGGCGACCTCGCCGACGGCGCTGCGCAGGATGTCGATCAGCGAGACCGGCTCGGTCCAGCTGCGGCGGGGCTGCTCACCGCTGATGACGACGAGGTTCTCCTCGTAGCGGCGCAACTGGGAGGCGGTGGAGTCCAGTTCGTACAGACCGCGCAGGACCTCGGGGTCGTCGTGCCGGCGTTCCAGCTGGTCGAGCTTGGTGAGCTGGAGGTTGACCAGGTTCTGGCTCTGCCGGGCGATACCGAGGATGACCTTCTGGAAACCCCGCCGGGTGTCGGCGAGTTCGACCGCGGTGTGCACGGCGGTGCGCTGCGCGGTGTTGAACGCCTGGGCCACCTGGCCGAGTTCGTCGTTGCCGTAGTCCAGGGGCGGGGTCGCCGACTCGACGTCGATCTTCTCGCCCCGGTTCAACCGGGCCACCACGTCGGGCAGTCGGTCCTCGGCGAGGCTCAGGGTGGCCATCTTCAGGCCGCGCAGCCGACGGGACAGGGAGCGGGTGATCCGCCAGGACATGACGACGCACAGCAGCAGGGCGCCAAGTCCGCCCGCGCTCAGCAGGGCGGCGGTGACGAGCAGGCTGTGCGCCTTGGCGGAGCTGCGGTCGAGGAGTGCGGCGGTCTGCTGCCGGATCAACACCTCGTACTCGTCGGCGACCTGGGTCAGTGCCGCGTTCCACTGCTTCTGCTCGTCGGGCAGGGCGATCCTGCCGGCCGAGCCGTTGTCCGGCACCGCCTTGTCCGCTGTACCGGCCGTGAGCACCGCGTCCTCCGTGGACTCCAGGGTGCTCCACTCGACGCTCTGGAGAATGTGCTCGATCCGCGTCTTGGTGGCGCCCTGGAACCCGGTGGCGATCTGGTCCTCGACCAGCCAGCGCCGCGCGTGCACCAGCTCGGCGAACTGCTCCCACGACTCGTTGTTCACATACCCGGAGTGCCAGGCCAGCGTCAGCTGCGCGTCCTCCTGGGAGACCAGCTCCGCGCCGTGCTCCAGCGCGACGAGCGGCTCCGCCTGCGAGGTGAGGTCGCCGTCGTCGACCTGGGACAGCTCCTGGAACGCCTGGATCTGGTCGTCGATGATCGAGGTGTACTGGTCCAGCACCTGCTGGGCCGTGATGTCGGTGGGTTTGTCCACCTGGCTGCGGTAGTACTCCAGGCTGTCCACCGACGCGACGACCGAGTACATCCGGTCCCTGATCCGGGACGGCGCGTTCTTGATCGCGCCCGACTGGCCCACGAGTTGGGCCACCGCCTTGTCCGTCGCCGTGCGCTGGGCCTCCAACGCGGCCTGCGAGCCGTGCGGATCGGCCATCCACGCCGCCGAGAGACTGCGCTCCTTCTGGAGCGCGAGCGCGGCCTCGGTGCCCATGGCGCCGGTCGACCTGCTCAACTCCGTCTGCGAGCGCAGCCGTAGCCCCTCCGCGAACATCTGGGTCGTCGTCAGGCCCCACATGGCGGCCAGCGTGACGCTGGGGACCAGGGCGAGCAGGATCAGGGAAAGACGTATGGAACCGACGCGGCGCCGGGCACCTGTCCGTGGAGACATCGTGGTCGTCCTCGCTACATCCTCGTACGAAGTGTCCGGTCAGCGCGTTCCGTTGGCCGCGAACTTCGCGACCGCGCCGACGTTCGTCTTCGTCACGAACGCCGGGCCGGTGAGCACGGGAGCCGCCCCGCCGCCACTGATGTTGCCGTTGGTCTTGTACAGCCACAACGCGTCCACGGCCAGATAGCCCTGAAGATAAGGCTGTTGATCGACCGCGAACTGTACGTCGCCGCTCTGCACGGCCTTGACCAGGTCCTGGTTGAGGTCGAAGGTCGCGACCTTGGCCTTGCTGCCCGCCGCCTTCACGGATTTGACCGCGGCCAGTGCGAAATCGGCGCCCATCATGACCACTTCGTCGATGCTGGGGTCCTGCTTCAGCCGGTCCGTGACCCCCGCGGACACGGCGTCCATGTCGGTGCCGTCCACATAGAGCATGTCGGTCTCGCCGGTGAACGCCTTCTTCACGCCCGCGCAGCGCGCCTCCAGGGCGACATTGCCCCGCTCGTGGATCACGCACAGGGCGTGCTTGGCCTTGAAAGCGTCCAGTTTCTGGCCGACGGCGCGGCCCGCGACGCTCTCGTCCTGCCCGAAGAACTCCAGGACGCCCTCCGACTGCCAGGAGTCGATACCGGAGTTGAGGCCGACCACCGGAATGTCCGAGGCCTTCGCTTCCTTGATGGGCCCCTTCATCGCGTCCGGTTTCGCGAGCGTCACCGCGATGCCGTCGACCCCGTCCCGGATCGAGTCCCGCACGAGCTCGGCCTGTCCGGTGGCGTCGGGGTCGCTCGTGTACGTCAGGTCGATGCCGTCCTTGGCCGCGGCGGCCTCGGCACCCTTCTGCACCAGCTGCCAGAAGGCGTCGCCCTTGCTCGCGTGGGTCACCAGCGCGATCTTGAGCTGTCCCTTGCCCGCGGCACCGTCCGTGTCCGTACCGGAGCCGGAACCACCGGTCCCGGAGCAGCCGGAGAGCAGCAGACAGCCGGCCACGGCGAGGGTGAGCGCCATGCCTCGTACGAGACGGAAGGAGGGGTGAGGTGGGGGTGGAGTGGTCATGAGCGGTGCGGCACCTCGCTGTGCGGCCGAGCTGGGGGACGGGGAGAGTGCGCCCGGAGCCGTATGAGGCGCGCCGACCGGGTTACTCCCGTTGGCCGGAGCCAATCGCGTGTGACCGCTGGTAGTCAAGTGAGCAGCGACATGGAGTGAGTTGTTGCTGCCGCATTGTGATCATCTCGACGTCGTACGGAAGTTGAGGAGGCCGAGTACCGGCGGACGGACGGTCACGGCTTGCGGGCCACCGCGCCGTACATCGCGATGTCCTCGTCCCTGATCGGTTCGGCGTCCGTCCCGTCCGGACGCCACTTGTGGACCTGGACGATACCCGGCCCGACGAGTTCGAGCCCCTCGAAGAACTCCTCGGCCTCCGGATACGTACGCAAGCGCATCGGCATCCCGCGCGCCGCGTACTCACGGGCGACCCGGCCCACCTCGTCCGGCGCGAACTCCGCCGTACCGATGGACATCGCCAAGTAGCTGCCGGAGGGCAGGGGTTCGAGGAGCCGGCGCACGATGCCCACGGCGTCGTCCGCGTCCAGCACGAAGTGAACGATCGCGATCACGGTCAGCGCGACCGGCTCACCGAGGTCGAGCGTCCCGCGGAACTCCGGGGCGCGCAGAATCGCCGCCGGGTCCAGCATGTCCGCCTCGACGTACGCGGTCCGCCCCTCGGGCGTGCTGTCCAACAGGCCCTGGGAGAGGGCGAGGACGAGCGGGTCGTTGTCGACGTAGACGACCCGGGAGTGCGCGGCCGCCGCCTGCGCGATCTCGTGGATGTTCGGGGAGGTCGGGATGCCGGTGCCGACGTCGAGGAATTGGCGTATCCCCGCCTCCCCGGCCAGATGGCGCACCGCACGGATCATGAAGTCACGGTTGGCCCGCATGTGCACCGGCATGGCCGGCCACTCCCGGATCATCGCGTCGCCGGCCTCCCGGTCGGCGGGGTAGTTGTCACTTCCGCCCAGGATGTAGTCGTAGATCCGCGCGGAGTGGGCGGTGTCGGTGTCGATGCGGCCGGACTCGGGCACGGTGCGGCTCCTCTGTTGGTGTCGACCTGCGTCGGCACCAACCTCCCAGAATCAGAAGGTAGTTGAGGAGTAAAGCGGGATTTCAGAGATCGAACTCGTGCGGCGGCAGGTCGAGGGTGAAGCACGCCTCGCGGACCACGGCCTGCTCGGTCTTGTCGAAGTCGCCGTCCGCGCCGCCGATCACGATGCCGATCTGGATCACGGCACGCGCCTCGGCGGGCTTCTTCTTCGCCTTGGCGATCTCCTGGAGCACGCTGACCTTGCCGAAGGCGAAGTCCGCCGTCAGCTTGCCCAGGTTCTCGTCGAAACGGCGCTGGAGGTCCATCGCGTCGAAGTTCTGGAGCACTTCGTTGCTCGCGATGAGCTGGGCGACCCGCTGTCGCTCCGACGGGTCGATCGTGCCGTCGGCGGCCGCCACGAGCGCGCACATCGCCATGCTCGCGTCGCGGAACGCCCCGCTCTTCAGGTCGTTCTTCTTCGCCACGAGCTGGGTCTGCATCGTCGACGCGGACTCCTTGAAGCGGTCCCACAGGGCCATGCGAACTCCATCTGTAGTAGTCGTGCGTCATGCAGTGGTCGTACGTATACGAATCAGTGGCTGTAGCACCGTGGAAACTCCCCGGACCGAGGAGAAGTTCCGGCCGCCTAGACTGGGCCGTTCACGAACGGGACCGGTCCGGAACGGGAGGCGACGACGGTGGCGACAGCCGGCAGCGGCTTCGACGACCCGTCCGCCGATGTGCTCGCGGACGCCGCCGCGGCCTTCGGACTGCTGGCCTCGCCCGCCCGGCTGCACATCGTGTGGGCGCTGGCCCAGGGCGAGAGCGATGTCACCGGGCTCGCGGACCGGGTCGGCGGCGCGCTGCCCGCGGTCAGCCAGCACCTCACCAAACTGAAGCTCGCGGGCCTGGTCCGGTCCCGCCGCGAGGGCCGCCGCCAGGTGTACTTCGTCGACGACCCCGACGTCGTCGACGTCGTCCGGCTCGCGGTCACCCGCATCGGCGACCGCGCCGACCGGACCGATCTCCCCGCCCCCCGACTCCGTGGCCTCTGACACCGCCGCCCACCGGCACACCCCGCTCCAGGTGCTGCGGCACCTCGACACCGGCCCGCGCGGACTGACCGACCCGGAGGCCGCGGCACGGCTCGCGGCGACCGGCGAGAATACGGTTCCCCAGCGCCGTACGACCTCCTGGCCCCGCCTCTTCCTGCGCGGCCTGCGCGACCCCTTCACCGCCGTGCTGCTCTGCCTCGGCCTGGTCTCGGCGCTCGTCGCCTCCTGGGGCACCGCCGCGGTGATCCTCGCCCTCGTCGCGGTGAGCTGCGTCCTGCGCACGAGCGGGGAGCACCGGGCCGACCGCTCCCTGCACGACCTGCGCGAGCTGGTCGGCTCCACCGCCTGCGTGCTGCGCCGCGCGGACGAGGAGGCACCGGTACGGGCCCGGGAGACACCGGTCGCCGAGCTGGTGCCGGGCGATGTGATCCGGCTCGGGCCCGGCGACCTCGTCCCCGCGGACGTACGGCTGCTGCGCGCGACCGGGCTGACCGTGCACCAGGCCGCGCTCACCGGCGAGTCCGCCCCGGTCGCCAAGGCCGCCGTGGAGCTGCCCGGGGCGGCGGACGAGGGCCCCTTCGCGCAGCCGTATCTCTGCTTCCAGGGCAGCGGTGTCGTCTCGGGGAGCGCCACGGCGGTCGTGGTGGCGACGGGGGCGCGGACCCGGTTCGCGGCCGCACACGAGGGGCCGGTGCGGCGGGAGGCGAGCGCCTTCGACCGTTCCGTGCACGGCATCTCCTGGGTGCTGATCCGGTTCATGCTGCTCACGCCCCCACTCGTCCTCATGGCCAACGCGGCGCTGCGCGGCCGGGGCCTGGCGACGCTGCCGTTCGCCGTCGCGGTGGCGGTCGGGCTGACGCCCGAGATGCTCCCGGTGATCGTGACGACCTGCCTCGCGCGCGGGGCCGCGCTGCTCGCCCGTACGCACGGCGTCGTCGTCAGACGCCTCCCCGCACTGCACGACCTGGGCGCCGTGGACATCCTCTGCCTAGACAAGACCGGCACCCTCACCCAGGACCGCCCGGTCGTGGAACGCGCCCTCGGCCCCGACGGCCGCGACGACCCGGACGTCCTGCGCCTGGCCGCCACGGCCGCCTGGTGGACCCTCCAACTCGCCGAGGCACCCACTCCGGACGCCCTCGACGAGGCGCTGTTGGAGGCGAGGACGGGGTCGCGCTCGGGGCGCGCGGCGCGGGCGAGCACCACCTCGCCGTCCTGTTCCACGACGCCTTCGGCCAGCGGGGAGCGCTCGGCCTGGCACCTGACGTTCGAACGCCAGGAC
>NZ_JBLTJC010000384.1:0-9517 GCF_048158785.1 Streptomyces colwelliae
CCGCCGAGGCCACCCCCGCGTCGTGGCTGAGCGAGAGGTGCCACGACCGCACCCCCAGTTCGGCCGCGCGCGCCGCCACCGTCCCGGTCACCCGCAGCCGGGGCCGCCCGCTGTCCTCGACGTACACCTCGGCGTCCGTCCAGAGCAGTCCGGCCGGGGCGCCCAGCGCCTTCGCCACCGCCTCCTTCGCGGCGAAGCGCGCGGCGAGTGACGCGGGGCCCCGGCGCTCCCCGCTCGGCAGCAGCAACTCGCTGTCCAGGAAGAGGCGTTGGGCCATCCCGGGCGTACGTGCCAGGGACGCCGCGAACCGGTCGATCTCGGCCACGTCGATACCAACCCCGATGATGCTCATGCCGAGCACCCTAAGGCCGTGGCCTGCGCGTCCCCGCGCGTCCCCGCTCGAACACCGCGAGGGGGTGGTACGTGGCCGGGACCACGTACCACCCCCTCCCCCCGTCGCGGTTCAGCTGCGCGTCAGCGTGTAGTCGCCGCCGACGTTGTCGAACGTGGTCACGATGCCGTACTCGCCGGTCCGGGTCGGTGTGAAGGTCACCGAGACCGGCTGCCCACCGGAGTTGGACCCGACGGCGGACGCCACCGCGGAGCTGCGGCTCTGGACGAACGTCGACGGATTGCCCGGATCGTCGCCCATGACGAACAGGCCGGCCACCGAGATCGGATTGTCCGGGGTCAGCGTGATCGTCACCGGCACACCCGCGGTCAGCGCCGTGTCCTGCACGGCGGCGACCTGCGAGTCGTCGAGGTGGAACCTGGTGGGCGCCCCCGGCTCCAGGGTGTCGAAGCCCATCGCGGACTCGATGGTGAAGGTACCGGGTCCCTGGAACTGGGTCACGCGTGGGTAGTAGTCGCCCACCGGCCGCAGATTCGAGTCGATCGCGACGAAATCGACCGCCTGGCCGCCCAGGAAGCTGCTGCCGAGACGCACCGTCTGCGCCCGGTCGTCGTACAGCGTGAGGGCGAAGTCGGTCGGAGCCGACGGCCGCAGTGCGACCACGGACCACGACTGGACCGCGGTGTTGAGACTGAAGTTCTGCGCCGGTGTGGAAGAGGTGAACGTGGGGAGGAACTGGCCCCGGCCATCGATCAGGGGCCTGCGGTACCCGTAGTCGATCGTGTTCTGGTAGAGCGACCCCAGCGAGTCGTCGGACACGTCGAACCCGTCCGTACCGCGACTGCTCCAGAACGACGCCAACGTGGTGTTGACGTGATGCGCGAACGTGGAGAAGACGAGTCCGAAGACCTCATTGTGCTGGTCCCAGATTTCGGTATTGACGACCTGGAAGTCCATGAGATCCCACAACGCCCCAACGACCCGTTGCTCCGTCACGTCACCATTGCCGATACCGTTGAACCCCCAGGTCGGAGGCTCGAAATCGATCGAGGTTCCGCTACGGAACCGATAGACCGAGGTGCGGTTCATGGCCAGCGAGAAGAAGTCCGCCCATCCCTCGATCCACGCGCATACGGCGGTGCTGGCCTGGGCGGGAGCATGCGGACTGGGACAGCCCACGGTCGACGGGAACGCGTCGTTGTAGACGTCGTCCATCAGCGCGTGGCCGATCTCGTGCATGACCTCCATCGGGGCGTCCGGGGTCCCGGGGGACAGGTGCACCACGTTGCCCACCTGGTCGTAGTGATCCATGTCCTCGGGTCCGATGTTCGACCAGTCGATCCGAAACTGGCGACAGGTGCTGTCCTTCGGATCCCAGCAGCCGTTCGAGTGCGGGATCCCCAGCCACGCGTCATTGGCCACGTCGAAGGCGTGAGCGGCCCGGTGGCCCGCCGCGCCGTCGCCGGGACCGACGGTGCCGAAGGTCGCCGTCCTGCCCGCCACCGGGTTGTTGCGGACCGTCGTACTCCGGTTGTAGACGTCCGTGCCGTTCTGCACCCGCCACGCGCCGTTCTCGAGCTTGAACGTGACGTACAGCCGCGTGAACTGCGCGGCGGTGAAACAGATGTCGAAGTGGCCGTTGGAGTCCGTGAGCCCGGAGATCAGTGCGCCGGTCAGCAGATCCCGCACCTGGACCTGCACGTTCATCCCGTTGTGCTGCACACCGGCCTGGTCCTTGTAGGCCCAGACACCGACCGCGTGCGTGTCACAGGCCAGCAGCGACGGCGAAGCGCCGGAGTCTTCCTTCCGCGCCGGAAGTCCCGGGCTCGGCACACCGCTCGTCACCTGCCAGGCCGGACGTTTCGCCGCGACGGGCGATGCCGCTACGGCGGATGGTCCACCGCCCGAGTCCGCCCATCCGACCGCGGGACTCACCAGCGCGCACAACACCGCCACCACGACAGTGAGGATGGTTCTTCGCGCCCGCCTCATCAGTTGAACTGCCAGTACTGGTTGTACGCGGCCACCGAACCGCAGGTGAACTGAACGATCCCGGCCTTGTCGGACTGGCTCGATCCCGCGACGGCCATGCACTTGGCGCTGTGCCGGGCCACGAGCTGGACCCCGTTGATACCGGCCGGCGCGGCCCGCAGGAACCACTGCTGGTTGTTCGCGCTGGTGCAGCCGTACTGGTTCACCACGGCGTTGTTGTCGAGGCTCTTCTCGCGGACGTCCGCGCACTTGCCGCTGTTGAGGTTGACGAGGAGAAAGTAGCCACTGTCGGTGGACTGGAGCGCCCACTGCTGGTTCCGGCCGCCGTTGCAGGCGTACTGCTCCAGTCCGTGCCCGTCGTCCGTGGCGGATTCCGGTACGTCCAGGCACTTGCCGCTGTTGTAGTTGGTCACCGTGTAGTAGGTCACCGCCTGTGGCTGAGCAGCGGCGGTCGAGAGCCCGAGCAGGCTCGCGCCGAGCGCCGTCGCGACGGCGACGGCAACACGGCCGGGACGTATCGGAGTTGCGTTGGTCATGCCCATTGGGTCATCCCCCGATGACGAGAACTGGGTGGTCCGGCGACAACGTTGCCGCCGTGGGCAAGCGTGTCCGCGCCGCGCTCGCGGGGGATGAGCAACCGTTACTCAACTACCCCGAGTTCCTGAGCCAGTTCGTGCCGGGTGGTCACCCCGAGCTTGGCGTAGGCGTGCTGGAGGTGGTTGTCGACCGTGCGTACCGACAGGGTCAGGACTGTGGCGATGTCCTTGCTGGTGTTGCCGACGGCGGCGAGCAGAGCGATCTCGCGTTCGCGGGCGGTGAGCGGCGCGGCGGCCCGGGCGAGGATCAGCAGGGGGGTGCGGGCACCCTCGCAGCGGACCCGGGCCGTGGCGGCCCGCCGGTCGGCGGCGGCGGCGCGGCGGGGCCGGTCCGCCCGGCGCCAGCCGGCCGCGGCGGCGGTGGCCGCCTCGGCGGCGAGCAGATCCGCGCCCACGACCTGGCACGCGTCGGCGGCCAGGAGGAGCAGCTCGGGGTCGTCGGCGGCCAGCGCCTCCGCCAACTCGGCCCGAGCAGGGGCGAGTTCACCGTCACATGCTCGGGCGAGCGCGGTCAGCCGACCGGTGACCTCTCTGGCTCCGCCGAGCCGGGCGGCATCGGTCAACAGCAGCGCCTCACCGGTCACATGACCGGAGGCGCGGGCGATGGCGGCGGCCTCGACGAGCACCGCCCGGGCCCGCCCCAGCTGTCCCCGAGCGGCCAACAGCCAGGCCTCGCCCAGGAGTTCCTCCCCGGCGGACAGCATTCCCGGTTCCACGGGCGGCAGCGCGCGATGTTCGGCGAGCGTGGCCTCGGCCGCGTCGAGATCTCCCAGTACGGCCGCACACGCGGCGAGCCCGCCGAGCACCGGCCGTAACGCCATCGCGTGATCGATGGAGCGGGACACGGTGGCGGCCTCGGCCCACCAGCGGCGGGCGGTCGCGGGATGACCGGCCAGCCAGTGCGTACGGCCGAGGAGGAGCGCCAGCCAGATCCGCACCGGGGCACCGGCCGCGGTGAGTTCGGCGTAGGCCGGCTCGCCGGCCCGGCAGACCTCGGCGGCCGGGACACCGGCTTCGGTGAGCGCGAGGACGAGCGGGACGCGCTGGAAGGCGGGGTGGGAGGCGAGGGCGCGTTCCTGGACCCGCCGGTGCGCGTCGTGGGCGCGCCGGGCCCAGGTGGTGGCCTCGGCGGTACGGCCCACCAGGGCCAGCGCGGCGGGCTTCATCCAGGCGCCGCGCAGCCAGGCGTTGACGTCGGGAGCGTCCCCGACATCGGTCTCCAGGTCCTCCAGCAGGGCCAGCCCCTCGACCGGCCGGCCACCGACGATCCGTAGGAACCCCTCGTTGATCGTGAGTTTGCGGCGGTCTGCCGGAGCGCTCATCCGTTCGCGGGCCGCGTCGTTGACGGCGAGCGCCTCGGCGACGGGGGCGTTGCTCCACAGCAGGCTCGTCGTCCGGACGAGGGCGACCGCGAGCCGTTCCTGTTCGTCGACGGCGAGGGCGTCGGCCCCGGCGAGCGTCGCCTCGGCCTGCTGCCAGCGGCCGAGCTCGAACAGGGCCTCGCCGAGCCGCAGTTCGGTGGCGGTGGTCCGGCGCTTCTCCGGCAGGGCTTCCAGCAGGGCGACGGTCCGGGGTAAGTCGTGGGCGTGGCGGGCGAGTAGGGCGGCCTGCGTGAGGAGTGCCGGGTCGGCGGTGCCGGTGGCGGCCAGCCGCCAGGTCGCGATGTGCAGCAGGTCGCCGCGACGCCGGGCGCCGCGCGCCTGGACCCGGGCGGCCTGGTCCAGGAGCAGGGCACGGCGGCGCAGCAACGGCAGTCCGGCGCGCAGCACTTCGCCGTACAAAGGGTGGGCCAGCGACACCGTCGTACGCCGTCGGTCCTGTGTGACGCGGATCAGCCCCGCCTGTTCCAGGGCCACGGTCACCCGCGGCGGGGCGAGGGCTTCGGCGTACGTCAGGGGCAACGGCTCGCACAGCGCGAGGAGTTCGAGTACGGGGCGTCCCTCGGGGGCGGCGGCGGCCAGCCGCGCGCCGATCATCTCGGTCAGCCGGGCGGTACCAGGCAGCCGGTCGTCGACGAGCTGCCAGATCTCCCCGTCCTCGGTCAGGTTTCCGACGGCGAGGGCACCGAGGACGAGTTCACGCAGGTAGAGCACGTTGCCGCCGCTGGCCGCCGACAGCTCGTGCAGGGTTCTTCGGGCGACGGGCCGCCCGAGCGCGGCCTGCAACAACACCTCAACCTGCGCGGGACTCAGCACGGTCAGATCGACCCGGTACACCGAGTCCCCGCCCCGCAGCGCGGCGACCGCCTCCCCGTACGGCTCACCGGTGCGCACGGTCCCGATCAGCAGCAGCGCGCCGGTGTCCATCAACTGCCGCAGCAGTACGGCCGATGCGGCGTCCAGCAGATGCATGTCGTCGACGAACAGCACCCACTTCCGCCCGGGTCCGGAGGCCAACTCCCGTGCGACGGCGGCGAATCCGGCGACAGGGTCGGACAAGTCGACCCCGACGGGCAGCAGATGGGCGATCGCTCCCAACGGCACGGTTCCTGCCGCGACACTGGCGGTGGCCCGCCCCACCCGGAACCCGGAGGCCGCGCCTCGTTCCAGACACTCCTCCGCCAGCCGCGACTTGCCCACGCCGGCCGCTCCGCCGACGACGAATCCACGACATCCCTGGTCCTCCAACGCGGCGGCGAAGTACGCCAGCTCCGCCTCACGCCCCACCAACGGCCAACGCCCGGCCCAGTCCCGCATCCCGGCTCCCCCGTCCCCGACGGCCTGTCATATGCCGCTCGACACGAGCCCATCCCATCAGGTCGGGGCTCGTCGTCGGGTGGCGTTTCGGGCCATCGTGGAGGCGGGGGCGGCTGCCGGAAATCCAGCGGCGTCCCGGGTGCCTCGGGCGTCCCGGGCACCTCGGGATCAGGCGGCGTCAAGAGCTCCGGTGATCTTGCGGATCATGTCGGCCATGACGGGGCTGGACTGGTCCTTGCCGGTGCGGGTGCCCGCTTCGAGGGCGACGAGGACGGTGCCGCGGAAGTTGTCGGCCTCGGCCGGGTCCTGCTTCTTGAGGATGCTCACGGCTTCGGTCAGGGCCGGCAGGACACGGTCGGCGAGTTCGGCGACGGACTTGCCGTCGAGGCCCTTGATCTTCGACCTCTCGGCGAGCACGTACCCGATCGGGCCGGTCGCGGAGGCCAGGGCGATGCTGCCCTGGGTGGCGACCTTGTGCGGCGAACCGGCGGCACCGGCGGCGGCCATCAGCGAGACGGCGCCGTACGCGGCGGTACGGAGGGTGAGCTTGTCCTGGTCGGTGAGGTTGATGCCCATGGTGATGCGCTCCTGAGTTCGTCGGTTCTGCGTCGGCTTCCTTCTGACACAGAGCCTGCGCCCACCCGGTTTCACGACGCCTTCAGCACGCCCTCAGCGCGCTTTCAGCGGAGCGCGACTAGCCTGAAGCCCATGCATCAGGCCCGAAGGCGCGACCGGCGTCCCGCGCATCGCACGGGAGCGGGGGCGAAGGCGAGGGCGGCCCAACACCAGGCTCCGGCCTGGGCAGTTGAGGTCGAGGGGGCCGACGTGGTGATCGTCGGCTATTTCTCCGGCAGGCAGAAGGACTGGGCCGCGCTGATGGATGCGGCGGCGCGAACGCTGGAGGAACGCGGTGCGCGGGTCGTGGGCCGGATCGTGCAGCGGCGCGGGGTCTCGGCCGGCGGTGCCAGGAAGATGGCGTTGCCCTATTCCTCGCGAACTCTCCTGACGTACGGGAAGGTTCGCGAGGCGGCGACACTCTGCGAGCGGACGAACGCCGACGCGGCGGTCTTCGTAGGCTGCCTGACGCAACGTCAGCGCCGCGTACTGACAGGGATGTTGGGCTGCCCCGCCGTAAGCCTCGCCGATGCCCTGACATCCGCGACGCAAAGACCCCGGCCAGGCCCACCCTCACGTTCCCGACCGGAGCCTTCACCCCCTTCGGAGAAGCCCTGAAGCCGACCCTAAATCCGGCCCCGAAGCCAGCTCGCTCCCCTCACTCCACCGTCACCGACTTCGCCAGATTCCGAGGCTGATCCACTTCATTCCCCCGAGCCGTAGCCAGCTCACAGGCGAACACCTGCAACGGCACTGTCGCGACCAGCGGTTGCAGCAGCGTCGGTGTCGCCGGGATCCGGATCAAGTGGTCGGCGTACGGGGCGACGGTCTCGTCCCCCTCCTCCGCGATCACGATCGTCATCGCACCCCGCGCCCGGATCTCCTGGATGTTGGACACGAGTTTGTCGTGGATGACCGACCGCCCACGCGGCGACGGAACCACGACGACGACCGGCATGCCCTCCTCGATCAGAGCGATGGGCCCGTGCTTCAACTCCCCCGCCGCGAAGCCCTCGGCGTGCATGTACGCCAACTCCTTGAGCTTCAGGGCGCCTTCGAGCGCCACCGGGTATCCCACGTGCCGGCCCAGGAACAGCACGGTGTTCTTCGACGCCACCGACCGCGCCAACTCCCGTACGGGCTCCATGGTTTCCAGCACCCGCTCGACCTCGCAGGAGATCTGCGACAGGTCCCGGATGACGGCCTGGATCTCGTCGCCCCACTTGGTGCCGCGGACCTGGCCGAGATACAGCGCCACCAGATAGCACGCCACCAGCTGCGTCAGGAACGCCTTCGTCGACGCCACGGCGACCTCGGGCCCGGCATGCGTGTACAGCACCGCGTCCGACTCACGGGGAATCGTCGACCCGTTGGTGTTGCAGATGGCCAGGACTTTCGAGCCCTGCTCCCTCGCGTGCCGTAGCGCCATCAGCGTGTCCATCGTCTCGCCGGACTGCGAGATGGCGATCACCAGCGACCGCGCGCCCAGGATCGGATCCCGGTACCGGAACTCGCTGGCCAGCTCCACCTCGCAGGGGATCCGCGTCCAGTGCTCGATGGCGTACTTGGCGATCAGCCCGGCGTGGAAGGCCGTACCGCACGCGACGATGACGACCTTGTCGATCTCCCTCAACTCATGGACGGGGATGCGGACTTCGTCCAGAGACAGCAGGCCGGACGCGTCGATGCGGCCCAGCAGCGTGTCGGCGACCGCCTTCGGCTGCTCGGCGATCTCCTTCAGCATGAAGTAGTCGTAGCCGCCCTTCTCCGCGGCGGACGCGTCCCAGTCGACGTGGTACGAACGGACCTCGGCCGGAGCCCCGTCGAACCCGGTGACGGTCACCCCGTCCCGGCGCAGCTCGACGACCTGGTCCTGCCCCAGCTCGATCGCGGAGCGCGTGTGGGCGATGAACGCGGCGACGTCGGAGGCGAGGAAGGCCTCACCCTCGCCGACACCGACGACGAGCGGCGAGTTGCGACGGGCGCCGACGACCACGTCCGGCTCGTCCGCGTGCACGGCGACCAGCGTGAACGCGCCCTCCAGGCGCCGGCACACCTGCCGCATCGCCTCCGCCAGATCCGCGCACCCCGAGAACTCCTCGGCCAGCAGATGCGCGACCACCTCGGTGTCCGTGTCGGAGGCGAGATCGTGCCCGCGCTCCGCCAACTCGGCCCGCAGACAGGCGAAGTTCTCGATGATGCCGTTGTGGACGACCGCCACGCGCCCCGCGTTGTCGAGATGCGGGTGGGCGTTCGCGTCCGTCGGCCCGCCGTGCGTGGCCCAGCGCGTGTGCCCGATGCCCGTCGACCCCGCCGGCAGCGGGTGATCGACCAGCTCCTTCTCCAGATTGACGAGTTTCCCCGCCCTCTTGGCCGCCGCCAGCCCGCCGTCCGCGAGCACGGCGACACCCGACGAGTCGTAACCCCGGTACTCCAGCCGCTTCAGCCCGGCCATCACCACATCAAGCGCCGACTGCGACCCCACGTATCCCACGATTCCGCACATGCGCCGCAGCCTAGGCGCCGAACCCCGCCCGAACACGGCACTTCGTGCCCGATTTCGGAAATTACGGCCATGATCGACAACCGGCCGAGTCTGTCCTTCGCGCCGTCCCCTGCCGACCGGACCGGACACTCTTGTGCAAGCCACGCGGCGCCTGCCTAAGGTGGCGCGGGCCATAGCGGATCCTGACCAGTCCGGCCGCGCCCAGTCCGAACCGGCGACCGGGGGAAGCAGACCGTCCATGTCCGACTACGGCTTCGCCCGCGCGTCCCCTGAAGTCCTCGCCGCCCGGCACGAGTTGGCCGACCAGGTGATCCGGGCTCTCCAGCGCGCCGGCCTCCCCGCCTTCCACCACGGCGCCCCCGAGACGGCGGACCGGTCAGGCGCCGCGGTCCACGTCGAGCCCGACGCCGAGACGACACCGGCATCAGCACCGGTGTCCGTGAGCTGGCGATGCGACCCCGCGATGATCGAGGCAGCCGTAGACGCCCTCACCGCCGGCGATCCCACCGCGCCGATCGTCCGCTACCCCGGGACGATCGGCCTGCACATGCAGAGCGCGCTGATCGACATCCTGCTGTCGTCGGGAGTCGTCGCGAAGCCGGACAACGACACCATGAACCCGGACCACGTCCTGGTCCTCGGGACGATGTCCGACCCGCCGCCCACCCAGTCCCGCCGGCACGGCCACCAGCGGAAGCCCGCTCAACAGCCGGTCCATCGGCAGCAGCCCCGCGTCGAGCCCCTCGCACACCCCGCACCC
>NZ_JBLTJC010000385.1:0-9513 GCF_048158785.1 Streptomyces colwelliae
GCACACCGACCCCCGTCGAGGCCAGCCAGAGAGCAATGCGTTGCTGCTCGAACTCGGCGTCCAGCTCGGCGTCTTCGCGTGCGTGGAGACGTTCGTACACCCCGATGAGCACGGCACGTGCGGGCACGGGCGGGTGTTCTCCCGCAGTCGTCTCCGGGGCGTGCACGGCTTCCGCGAGGGCGGCGAAGTCGGATCGCAGGACGAGGTCGTGCGGGAGGTCGACGGCGAAGCGGCTGAGGATCTCGAAGCGGAAGCGCAGCGCCTTCAGCGAGTCACCGCCGCTGGCGGCCCAACGGTCCCCGGGGCGCAGGCCGTTGACGGCGAGGATGTCTTCGGCGATGTCCAGCACGCGCCGTTGCTCGGCGCTGACGGGTACGTCGCCCTCCTGATCACCACGCCATGGGGTCCCGGCGTCGCGCAGCAGGGCGGCCTGGTCGACCTTGCCGTTGGCGTTTCGCGGCAACTCGGTGACGAGGTAGGTGTGGTGGGGGCGCATGTACGAGGGCAGGGCGGCGGCGAGGTGACGGTCGTACACGTCGTAGGAGAGTTCGCCGCCCAGGACGAGGAAGGCGAGCAGTTCGCTGCGGTCCGCTTCGTCGCGGCGGGTGCATATGTAGGCCTGGCGGACGGCGGGTTGGGCCAGGATCTGCCGTTCCACCTCCCCCGGTTCGATGCGGAAGCCGCGGACCTTGACCTGGCGGTCGGCCCGGCCGACGTAGGTGATCCGGCCTTCGGTGTCCTGGCGTACGAGGTCGCCGGTGCGGTACCAACGCCGTTCCCCGTCCGCCGCATTGGGCAGCCGTACGAAGCTGCGGCCGGTCTGCTCCGGAAGGTTGCGGTAGCCGCGCGTCAACGCCGGGCCGGACAGCAGCAGTTCGGCGACCTCGCCCGGTTCGGCGGTGCGGTCGTCCTCGGTGCGCAGCAGTACGGCGGTGCCGGGGAGCGGGGTGCCGACCGGGATGGTGTCGCCGGCGAAGTCGCGTGGGATGGGGTGGCAGAGGGCGAAGGTCGTCGCCTCCGTCGGCCCGTACACGTTGTGCAGGACGGTGCGGGACGTGGAGTTGGTGTCGTACCAGCGGCGGACGATGCGTGCGTTGAGCTGTTCACCACCGACGAGTACCTGCCGGACGGTGGAGAAGCAGTCGGGTACCTGCTCGGCCACCGCGTTGAACAGGGCTGTCGTGATGAACAGCGTGTCGACACGGCGTTCGCGGAGCGCACCGGCCAGTTGAGGCGCGCTGTGCACCTGGTCGTCGTCCAGTACGACGCAGACGCCGCCGGTCAGGAGCGGGACCCACACCTCGAAACTGAGCGCGTCGAAAGCGGGGTTGGCCAGACTGGCCAAGCGCGCGCCGGGCCGTAGGTCGAGGTAGCCGGGCCGGGCCAGGCGCAGCACTCCGTCGTCGGTGACTTCGACGCCCTTGGGGCGCCCCGTGCTGCCGGAGGTGTAGAAGACGAAGCCCGTGGCGGTGTCGCCGGACTGCTCCGGAGGGACGGCAGGCAGGACGGGACCGTCACCGGTCAGGAGCAGGTGGGCGTCCAACCCGGCTACATACTCCGGCAGTTGGGGCGTGTGCCCGCTGTCGTGGATGACGACGACGGCGCCAGAGTCGTCGAGGATGTGCCGCTGCCGGTCGGGTGGGCTGAGCCGGTCGAGGGGGACGACGGTGGCTCCGGCGCGGCGGATGCCGAGCATGACGCAGACCAGTTGCCAGGAGCGGGGCAGGTGTACGGCGACCGCGTGGCCCGGGCGAACTCCGGCCGCGTACAACCGCGTTGCCACGCGGCCGCTGACCTCTTCGAGCTCGGCGTAGTCGAGGATCCGGTTGCCGTCCTCGACGGCGACGGCGGTCGGGGTACGGCGAGCCTGGCCCAGTACGGCCTCGGCGAGGGAGGCGGACCTCGTAGGGGCCGGGGTGACTCTGCGGGCGGGGCGGAGGTCCATCACGCCTCCCGTGTCGGCAGAGCCAACTGGGCCTCGTGGTGGGCCAGTTCGGCGGTGAGCAGGGTGCCGACCTGGGCCGCTCCGACGCCCTCCAGGATCTCCCAGTGGTCGCACTCCATCGTCTCGACGCGGTAGTCGCCCTCGGCGCGGCGCCGCCAGAAGGCACGGACCTCGGCGTGGAAGGGGGTGTCGTCGCCGTCGGGCACGGCCTGGGCGAGGACGGTGCGCGCCGGGGAGGCCGCAGGGAGGTGTTCGCGGGCGGTGAGCCGGTTGTGGTTGTAGAGGTGGAAGTAGCGGTCGACCTGGGCGTCGTCGATGCCGGGGTACATCCCGTTGAACCTCACGAGTTTGTCGCGGAACTCGGCCGCGTCGACGGCGCCGATCTCCGCGCGCGCGGATGCGTCGTCGGTGGCCTGGGTGTCGAGGAGGACGACGCTGACGGCCCGGTGTCCGGCACGGGCCAGGAGTCGTCCCATCTCGTGGGCGACGAGGCCGCCGTAGGACAGACCGGTCAGGACCAGGGGTGATGCGCCGTCGGGTTCGAGCAGGCGCAGGTACTCCTCGGCCATGGCCTCCACGCTCGGCAGGAGGTCCTCGTCGGGGTTCACTCCTGGGGACTGGATGCCGTACAGGCCAACACTGTCGGGGAGGATCGTGGCCAGGGGGAGGTAGCAGAAGGCGGTGCCGCCGGCGGGGTGGACGCAGACCACACGCGGGCCGGTGCCGGGGCGGAACTCGATGAGGCTGCCGGGCGCGCGGGCGGTGCCGTCCTCGCGCAGCAGCGCGGCGAGTGCCTCGATGGTGGGGCGGGTCATCACCTCGCCGACCGGTAGGCGGCGGCCGAATGTCTCGGTGACGGCGTGGGCCATCTTGATGGCCGAGAGCGAAGTGCCGCCGATGTCGAAGAAGTTGTCGCTGACGCCGATGTCGGGGTGGAGCAGGATGCGCTGCCAGATCCGGTACAGGCCGTGTTCGATGTGGTCGCGCGGGCTGGCCGTGTTGACCTGGTTGGAGGTCGACTCCTGGGCCAGGCGCAGCAGTTGGGGCCGGTCGAGTTTGCCGCTGCGGTTGAGCGGCAGGGTGTCGAGGTCGATGAAGGCGGCGGGGATCATGTAGTCGGGCAGTCGGCGGGCGAGGGCGGTGCGCCAGTCGTGGGTGGTGCGGGCCGGTGCGGTGCCCCGGCCGATGCCGGCGAGCAGGCGGGGCTGGCCGGTCGCGTCGTGGTCGACGAGGACGGCGGCTTCGCGGACGCCGGGCAGGGCCATGAGCGCGGCTTCGACCTCGGCGGGTTCGATCCGGAATCCGCGGAGTTTGACCTGGTCGTCGGCGCGGCCGAGGTAGTGGGCCTGGCCGTCCGGGAGGCGTCGGGCGAGGTCTCCGGTGCGGTAGATCCGCTCACCGGGTATGAACGGATCGGGCAGGAAGCGTTCCTTGGTGAGGTCGGGGCGGCCCAGATAGCCGCGGGCCAGCGATGCTCCGCCGAGGTACACCTCCCCCGTCACGCCGGGCGGGACGGGTTCCATGCGGCCGTCGAGCAGGTACATCCGGGTGCCGGGCAGCGGGCGGCCGATGGGGCACGGCCGTTCCAGCGGGCGGGGGTCGTAGTAGGCGGTGCTGTAGAGGGTCGCTTCGGTGGGGCCGTAGCCGAAGCAGATCCGCAGGCCGGGGAGTTGCTGGGTCATGCGGTGCAGGGCGGCTTCGGTGAGCGACTCGACTCCCGTGAGCAGCGTACGCAGTTGAAGCCCGCGCAGCCGTACGGCCGGGTCCTCGTCGATCCACTTGACGTAGGCGGGCGGCAAGAAGGCCTGGGTCACGGCGTGTTCGCGCATCCATGCCAGCAGTTCCTCGGGGTCGCCGCGCAACTCCTCGGGGACGATGTGCAGTTCGCCGCCGGTGGTGAGGGGCAGCAGCAGTTCGTGGATCGAGGCGTCGAAGCCGATGCTGGACCAGGCGGAGCCGACCTCGCCGGGGGCGGTGCCCATGCGGGCGTGCCAGCCGGCGAAGAGGTTGAGGACGCTGCGGTGTTCCACCGCGACGCCCTTGGGCCGTCCCGTGGAACCGGAGGTGAAGATCACGTAGGCGAGCCGGTCCGGCGTGGGGGCGATGCCTGCGGGCGGTTCGTGGCGAGTTGCTCCCTCGGCTTCTACGGCCCCCAAGTCGAGCCATTCCGGGGACCGTTCCGCGCTGTCGTGGTCGCTCAGGACGAGGGGGCAGGCCGCGTCCTCGACCATGTTCGCGAGGCGTTCGGCGGGTTGGCCCGGGTCGAGCGGGAGGTAGGCGGCGCCCGCTTTGAGGATGCCCAGGATGCCGACGGCCAGGTCGCAGGACCGCTGCGCGTGGAGGCCGACGACGTCGCCGGGGCGGACGGACCGGGCGACGAGGGCGTGCGCGAGGTGGTTGGCGCGGCGGTCGAGGGACGCGTAGTCCAGCGAGCTGTCGCGGTCGACGACGGCGGTGTGTGCAGGGCGCTCGCGGACGTGGGTCTCGAAGAGTTCGACGAGTCCGGACGCCGTGGACGGAGCGGCCACGGGTGCCTCCGACCGTGCGGCGTCGCCGTCGAGCAGTTCCTGTCGGCGTTCCTGAGGGGCCATCAACTCCAGGGCTCGGACGTCCCGTTCGGGGTGTCTGGCCATGTCGGTGAGCAGATGCCGCAGATGACCGGCCCAGCGCTCGGCGGTGGTGTGGTCGAGGAGGGCCGTCGCGTAGTCCAGGTACCCGGTGATACGGCCGTCCGACTCGGTCGCCGACACGGCGAGGTCGAACTTGGCCGGGGCGTGGGCGATCGGCAGCGGCTGGGCCTCGACTCCGGGCAGGTGCAGCAGGTCCCGCCGTTCGGGCACCCAGGCCAGCATGGTCTGGAACAGCGGGGTGCGGGAGGCGCTGCGCGGCGGGTTGACCAGCTCGACGATGCGCTCGAACGGCAGGTCCTGGTGAGCGAGTGCCTCGCGTACGACGGCGCGGGTGCGGGCGAGCGCCTCGGACGCGGTGAGGGAGCCGGACAGATCGATGCGCAACGGGAGGGAGTTGACGAGGAAGCCGATGAGACCGCCAGCTCCCGGGCCGCGCCGGTTGGCGAACGGGCTGCCGACAACGATGTCCTCCTGCCCGGAGAGACGCGACAGGAGTATCGCCCAGCCTGCCAGCACGGCCACGAAGGAGGTGGCACCGTGCTGCCTGGCGAGGCTGCGGAGCCCGGCGGTGACCTCGTCGTCGAGGCTGAACTCGGCCCGGCCGCCCGCGTATTGCTGTTCCGTCGGGCGTGGACGGTCGGTGGGCAGTTCCAGGACGGGCGGCGCGTCGTGCAGCGCGCGTAGCCAGTAGTCCTCCTGGGCGGCGAGTGCGCCGTCGAGGACCGCTCGCTGCCGGGTCTGCGCGTGGTCGGCGAACTGAACGGCGAGCGGCGACAGGGGGTTCGGGTCGCCTGCCGCGAACGCCTCGTAGACCTGGCCGAGTTCGTCCATCATGACGTTCATCGATACGCCGTCGTAGATGCTGTGATGGAACGTCAGCAGGAGTACGTGACGGTCAGGTCCCACGGCGAGAAGGCGTCCGCGTCCGAGCGGGCCGGTGTCGAGGTCGAACGGCCTTTGCTCCTCGTCGAGTTGGCGGGCGGCGATGCGCGCGTCGAGGTCGGGGGCGGGGGGTGCCGTATCGGTTCGGCTAGCGGAATCGGAAGCCTCGGAGTCGGCGGCTACGGAGCGCAGACTCGGCTCCGCCGCCGCCGCGACCGCCGCGCTCCTGATCGCCGGACTCGGCACCGCGGCCCACGCGAGCGCGGCCGCCGACACCACCGCGAGCACCAAGAAGGTCAGCGCCAAGACCGTCGCCGCACAGGTCGCCAAGGCCCACGTGCAGTACGAGAAGGCCGCCTGCGGCGCCACCCCGAAGAAGGGCTACGCCGCCTGTAACGCCCTCCGTGTCACCGGCGGCACCACCGCCTTCATGGAGAAGCAGGCCGCGCTGAAGGGCGTCACGCCCAAGACCATCTCCCCGAAGGCCGCCTCCGCCGACCCCACCGGCTACGGCCCCTCGGACATCCAGTCCGCCTACGGCCTGGCGAGCGCCGCCTCCTCCAGCGGCTCCGGCGAGACCGTCGCGATCGTCGACGCCTACGACGACCCGAACGCCGAGTCCGACCTCGCGACCTACCGCTCGTACTACGGCCTCTCGGCCTGCACGACGGCCAACGGCTGCTTCAAGAAGGTCAGTCAGACCGGCTCGACGACCTCCCTCCCGACCGCCGACAGCGGCTGGGCCGGCGAGGAGTCCCTCGACGTCGACATGGTCAGCGCAGCCTGCCCGAACTGCAACATCCTCCTCGTGGAGGCCAAGTCGGCGACCGACGCCAACCTCGGCACCGCGGTGAACGAGGCGGTCGCCCTCGGCGCCAAGTTCGTCTCGAACTCCTACGGCGGCTCGGAGTCCTCCTCCGACACGACGTACGACACCTCGTACTACAAGCACCCGGGCGTCGCCATCACCGCCAGCGCGGGCGACGAGGCCTACGGCGCCGAGTACCCGGCGGGTTCGCAGTACGTCACCTCGGTCGGCGGCACCGCCCTCAAGACCTCCTCGAACAGCCGCGGCTGGACCGAGAGCGTCTGGAAGACCAGCAGCACCGAGGGCACCGGCTCCGGCTGCTCCGCGTACGACGCGAAGCCCACCTGGCAGACCGACACGGGCTGCACCAAGCGCATGATCTCCGACGTCTCCGCGGTCGCCGACCCGGCCACGGGCGTCTCGGTCTACGACACCTACGGCGCCGACGGCACCGGCTGGGGCACCTACGGCGGCACCAGCGCCTCGTCCCCGATCATCGCCTCGGTCTACGCCCTCGCCGGCACCCCCGGCAGCAGCGACTACCCGGCCAAGTACCCCTACGCCAAGGCCGGCACCTCCGCCCTGAACGACGTGACGAGCGGCAACAACGGCTCCTGCTCGACGAGTTACTTCTGCACCGCCGGCTCGGGCTACGACGGCCCGACCGGCTGGGGCACCCCGGAGGGCGTGTCCGCCTTCACCGGCTGACCGCACTCCACTCCGCAAGAACCTCCCCGTCGGGTCACGGGGAGCCGCCGGCAAGAGGGGGACGTGGGGTCCCCTCGGCGGAGCAAATGGCAACGGGCCGCGGCAACCAGCCGCGGCCCGTTCGCCGTGTGCCCATGTGCTAAGCGACTGTGTGACCAGTGGAAATCCCCTGGAAATACTGTGAGTTGAGTCAAGCGGTGACCACTCCCTGACCATCGGACGGCCATCGGAAAGTAAGGCCCGGCCCTGGTTCGGTAAGACGGAAGTCAGGATTCCAGCAGCCTCTTGTTGTCGCGTACTCAACAAGGGATCGTCATCGCGGGCCGCCCCCCACCGCCGGAGAAACCGTACCGGCGGCACGCACCCGCACCGCCCCTGTTCCACCGACTCAGGAGGCTGCACCTTGCGTACCACGACCCCCAACTCCCCCCACACGCACGGTAGATGGCGCCGCACAGGGTCCGTCGTCATAGCCACAGCCGCACTCGTCTTCACCGGCCTCGGCACCGCCGTACAGGCCGACGCCGCGGCGAGCGCCACCACCTCCACGAAGGTGACGTACGCCGCCACCCCCTGTGCGACCCCCAAGCACACGGGCGACCTCACCTGCAAGTCCTACCGCGTCACCGGCGGCCTCACCGCCTTCCAGAAGATGCAGGCCGCGAAGACCGGCATCACCCCGAAGGCGGCCGACGCGACGACCCCCTCCGGCTACAGCCCGACCAACCTCCGCTCCGCCTACGGCCTGACCTCCGCCGCCGCTTCCAACGGCTCCGGCGAGACGATCGCCATCGTCGACGCGTACAACGACCCGAACGCCGAGGCCGACCTCGCCACCTACCGTTCGTACTACGGCCTTTCGGCCTGCACGACGGCCAACGGCTGCTTCAAGAAGGTCAGTCAGACCGGCTCCACGACGTCTCTCCCCACCAGCGACGCCGGCTGGTCGGAGGAGATCTCCCTCGACCTCGACATGGCGAGCGCGATCTGCCCGCTCTGCAACATCACCCTCGTCGAGGCCACCAGCGCCAGCTACGCCAACCTCGGCACCGCCGAGAACGAGGCCGTGACCCTGGGCGCCAAGTTCGTCTCGAACTCCTACGGCGGCTCCGAGTCCTCCTCCCAGACGACGTACGACACCTCGTACTACAAGCACGCGGGCGTCGCCATCACCGTCTCCTCCGGTGACAGCGCCTACGGCGCCGAGTACCCGGCAACATCCCAGTACGTGACCGCAGTTGGCGGCACCAAGCTCTCCACCTCCTCCACCACCCGCGGCTGGACCGAGGCCGTCTGGCGCACCTCCAGCACCGAGGGCACCGGCTCCGGCTGCTCCGCCTACGACGCCAAGCCCACCTGGCAGACCGACACCGGCTGCACCAAGCGCATGGAGTCCGACATCTCCGCCGTCGCCGACCCCGCCACCGGCGTCTCCGTCTACGACTCCTACGGCGTCACCGCCGGCTGGTACACCTTCGGCGGCACCAGCGTCTCCGCGCCGATCATCGCCGGCGTCTACGCCCTGGCCGGCACCCCGGCCAGCGGCACCTACCCGGCGCAGTACCCCTACGACTACGCGGGCACCTCGTCCCTCAACGACGTGACCAGTGGCTACAACGGCTCCTGCTCGACGGCGTACTTCTGCACCGCCGAGACCGGCTACGACGGCCCGACCGGCTGGGGCACCCCGGAGGGCGTCGCGGCCTTCACCAACTGACGGTGATCTGCTCCCCACCCTGATCTGACCCTCAGTCACATGTCATGCCACCGTGGGTCGTGGGGGCCACACGTGGCACGAGAGAACGGGCCGCGGCATCCAGCCGCGGCCCGTTCATCATGAGAACATCAACACGAACCAAATCCAGTAATCAGGGGCTAACGACCAAACCACGGACAGGTTCCGATCCGGCTTCGTTGCCCGGCGTTACCTACCGTGATACACAGAGTGACCGTACGGTGTATTCGTACGAAACCCGCCAATCAATGACGCCAAGTCGACATCGGACAGCGCATTTGTCGGCGACAATGATGCCTGACCTCTGCGCACCAGCAGGGGATGCGGAACTACCCACCAGGGGCGGTGACTTACATGCTCTTCGCGGCCGACAAGGGAGACATCAACACCATCATCGGGGGGATCGCTCCGGACTGGGGCCCCTTCGGCAGCCTGGGTAACGAGGCGAAGGTGATGATCGAGGTCGTGATGGCGGTCGCCATCCTGCTCTGCCTCGGTATCGCCGTATGGGGTGCGGCCAAACAGCGCATCGGCGCGACGGCGCTCCGCGACACGTTCAGCGCGGAACAGGGCAAGGGACTCATCGTCGCCGGCCTGACCGGCGTCTTCATCATCGGCTCCCTCGGCACCCTCTTCACGATCGTGTACGGCATGGCCGTGTAGCCGGTCCCGACCGGAGTCACCAAGCGGATGCTGCTGCTCGGCGGTCATCGCACGGCCGTGGCGGACCTCGCCGCGTCACTGCCGGAGCGGACGGTGGTCGTCCTGGAGGGGCAGACCATCGCCGCGCACACCGAACTGCGCA
>NZ_JBLTJC010000386.1:0-9498 GCF_048158785.1 Streptomyces colwelliae
GGCTACCGCCCCGAGCGGCCCGCACGCCCCGTAGGGGCTGCCTTTAAGGGGCGCGGGGAACTGCGCGACCAGCCCCCACCGGCCCGCGGTCAACGAGACACCGCACCGCCCCCCGACAGGCGGACCAGGCCGATCGCCCTCATCCTGAGATGGCTCGGGGCAGCCTAGACCGCAGCGGAGGCCCGTACGTGGCTACCGTCCTCTATCGCCTGGGGCGTCTGGCCTTTCGCCGGCGCTGGTATGTGACCGTTGTCTGGGTCGTGATCCTCGCGGGTCTCGGCTTCGCCTCCGCCAGGGCGGCCGACGCGCCCGCCACCACCTTCTCCACCCCGGGCGTCGAGTCTCAGCGCGCCTTCGACCTGATCCAGCAGCGCTTCCCCGGAGCGCAGGCGGACGGCGCCGTGGCCCGTGTGGTGTTCGTCGCCCCCGATGGGCAGAAGATCACCACCGGCACGGACCGGGCGGCCGTCGTCCGGCTCGTCGACGAGGTCTCCGGCGGACCGCAGGTCGCGAGTGCGGTCAACCCGTTCCAGGCGGGCGCGGTCAGCGAGGACGCGACGACCGCGTACTCGACGATCACGTACACGGTGCAGGCCAGCGACCTCACCGACACCGCCAAGAACAACCTGAGCGACGCCGCACAGCAGGCCCGTGACGCGGGCCTCACCGTCGAGATCGGCGGCACCGCACTCGCCGCCGAGCCCTCGGCGGGCGGAGTGGGCGAGATCCTCGGCGTCGCCATCGCCGCCGTAGTGCTGCTGATCACCTTCGGATCGCTCGCCGCCGCCGGACTCCCGCTGCTGACCGCGATCCTCGGCGTCGGCATCTCCATGACCGCGATCACCGCGCTGGCCGCCACCTTCGGCCTCTCGGACACGACCGGCACCCTCGCCACGATGCTGGGCCTGGCCTGCGGGATCGACTATGCGGTGTTCGTCGTCTTCCGCTACCGCGAGGAACGCGCCAACGGCCACACCACCGAGGAGGCGGCGGGCCTGGCCGTGGGTACGGCCGGTTCGGCGGTCGTCTTCGCCGGACTCACCGTCGTCATCGCACTCGCCGGGCTCTCCGTCGTCGGCATCCCCCTCCTCACCAAGATGGGCCTGTGCGCGGCCGGCGCGGTCGTCATCGCCGTCCTCATCGCGCTGACCCTCGTGCCCGCCCTGCTCGGCTTCTGGCCGCGCGCCGTCCTCTCCCGCCGCTACAAGACGACCGGCCGCCGCATCCAGGGCGTGGCCGGCAACATGGGCAGCCGCTGGGCGGGCTTCGTGCTGCGCCACCCCTGGCCGGTCCTGCTCGGCACGGTCGTCGGCCTGGTGGTCCTCGCGCTCCCCGTGATCGGGCTGCAACTGGGCCAGTCCGGCGACGAGGCCAAGTCCACCGCGACCACCGAACGCCGCGCCTACGACGACCTCGCCACGGCGTTCGGGCCCGGCTTCAACGGCCCACTGACCGTCGTGGTCGATCTCACCGACTCCGCCCACCCCAAGGCCGCGGCGGCCACGGTCGAGCGTCGGATCGCGGCAGTACCGGGCGTGGTGTCGGTGACCCCGGTCCGCTTCAACTCCACCGGAAACACCGCCCTGTTCACCGCCGTACCCGCCGAGGCGCCCACCAGCCAGAAGACCGTCGACCTCGTCCACACCATCCGCGACGACCGCCCCGCGATAGAGACGGCGGCCCCCGGCGCGACCTTCGAGGTCACCGGCACCACCGCCCTCAACATCGACGTGGCCCAGAAGGTCAGCGGCGCCCTGGTCCCGTACCTGATCGTGGTCGTAGGCCTGGCGGTCCTGCTCCTCCTGCTGGTGTTCCGCTCGATAGTGATCCCGATCAAGGCGGCCGTCGGCTTCCTGCTCTCGGTGCTGGCCGCCCTCGGCTGCGTGGTCGCGGTCTTCCAATGGGGCTGGGGCGCGAGCCTGTTGGGCGTGGAGACCACCGGCCCGATCATGAGCCTGATGCCGATCTTCCTGGTGGGCATCGTGTTCGGCCTGGCCATGGACTACGAGGTCTTCCTAGTCTCCCGCATCCGCGAGGCCTACGTCCACGGCAGCGAGGCCCACGCCTCGATCGCGACCGGGTTCCGCTACAGCGCCCGGGTCGTGACGGCCGCCGCCCTCATCATGATCTCGGTCTTCGCGGGCTTCATCACGGCCGGCGACTCCATGATCAAGATGATCGGCTTCGGCCTCGCGATCGCCGTCCTCTTCGACGCCTTCATCGTCCGCATGGCCTTCGTACCGGCCGTCCTCGCCATCATGGGCGACCGCGTCTCCTGGCTACCGGGCTGGCTGGACCGCCTCCTCCCGAATGTGGACATCGAGGGCGAGACCCTCAGCAGACAACACCCGGCGAGCGGGAGCGCCCCTTCAGGGGCGCGGGGCTGAATCGATATGCGGCTCCGCCGCGTGGGCGCGACCAGCCCCCACCGATCCGCAGAAAACAAACCACTGATCCAACGGGCCGCTCAGACGACCGGCTTCCCCGTCAACTCCACCCCAGCCGAGCGCAGTTCCTCAAGCGCTCGGTCGGTGGACTCCTTCGCCACCCCAGCCGTCAGGTCCAGCAGCACCTGCGTACGAAAACCTTCCCTCACCGCATCCAACGCCGTCGCCTTCACGCAGTGGTCCGTCGCGATCCCGACGACATCCACCTCGTCGATCTCCCGCGCCCGCAACCAGTCCCCGAGCGACACCCCGTTCTCGTCCCGCCCCTCGAACCCGCTGTACGCCGCCGCGTACGCCCCCTTGTCGAATACGGCGTCAATCGCCCCGGAGGCGACCGCGGGCGCGAAGTTCGGATGGAACCCGACGCCCTCCGTGCCCGCGACACAGTGCGCGGGCCAGGAGTGCGCGTAATCCGGGTTGTCGGCGAAGTGGCCGCCGGGCGCGATGTGGTGGTCACGGGTGGCCACTACATGGCGATACCCGGCGGGCGCCTGCCCGATCAACTCGGTGACGGCGGCGGCCACATCCGCGCCACCGGACACCGCGAGACTGCCTCCCTCGCAGAAGTCGTTCTGCACGTCAACGACGATCAAGGCGCGGCGCATGGTGGTGTCCTTCGACGGTGGGTGAACTTCGAGCCTAGAGACTCCGGCGGCACTACGGGAGGGCGCACCCCGGTTTTTCGGACCTGTCTTACCTGTTGGGCCTGTCTTAACTACCCGACCGCAGATGTACGTACTCCGTCGGAAGAACAGCCTCCCCGCGCGACAACTGGGTCGCCGACAACGGCAGGTTGGCCCGCACGACAGCGTGCCGGTCCCGTACGACGTCCAGCGGTTCGCGCGCGACGACCTCGCCGCCCTTGACCAGCTCGACGAGCAGCTGCCGGTCGGCCAGTTCGGCGGGGACGGGCCCGGTGCCGATCACCTCGGCCTCCGCGATCCCGTCGCCGTCCAGCCGCCGTGCCGCCCACTTGCGCCCGCCGATCGACGTCTTGCCGCCGCTGGACTTCTTCGCGACCGGCACCAGCGGCGCCTTCGGGTCGGCGGACTCGGCGCGCGCGACCAGCTTGTAGACCATCGAGCAGGTCGGGTGCCCGGAGCCGGTCACCAGCTGGGTGCCGACGCCGTACGCGTCCACCGGCGCCGCCGCCAGCGAGGCGATGGCGTACTCGTCCAGGTCGGAGGTCACGACGATCTTCGTGTCGACGGCGCCCAGCTCGTCCAGCTGCTGCCGCACCCGGTGCGCGACGAGCAGCAGGTCGCCCGAGTCGATGCGGACGGCGCCCAGTTCGGGCCCGGCGACCTCAACTGCCGTACGGACGGCCTCGGTCACGTCGTACGTGTCGACGAGCAGCGTGGTGTTGCGGCCCAGCGAGTCCACCTGGGCCTGGAACGCGTCGCGTTCGTTGTCGTGGAGCAGGGTGAAGGCGTGCGCGGAGGTGCCGACGGTCGGGATGCCGTAGCGGAAACCGGCCGCGAGGTCGGAGGTGGTGGCGAAGCCGCCGACGTAGGCGGCGCGGGAGGCGGCGACGGCGGCCAGCTCGTGGGTGCGGCGGGCGCCCATCTCGATCAGCGGGCGGTCACCTGCGGCGGAGGCCATGCGGGAGGCGGCGGCCGCGATCGCGGAGTCGTGGTTGAGGATGGAGAGGACCACCGTCTCCAGGAGCACGCACTCGGCGAACGAGCCCTCGACGCGCATGATCGGCGAGCCCGGGAAGTACACCTCGCCCTCCGGGTAGCCCCAGACGTCACCGCTGAAGCGGTAGGCGGCGAGCCACTCCAGGGTCTCCTCGTTGACGACGTTCCGCTCGCGCAGGAAGCCGAGGACGTCCGCGTCGAACCGGAAGTTCTCCACCGCGTCCAGGACGCGCCCGGTGCCCGCGACGACGCCGTAGCGCCGCCCCTCGGGCAGCCTCCGGGTGAAGACCTCGAAGACCGAACGCCGGTCGGCCGTCCCCGCTTTGAGGGCGGCCTGCAGCATCGTCAGCTCGTAGTGGTCGGTGAAGAGCGCCGTCGAGGGAACGTCCACCGGCAGCCCAAGGTCCGCTGTGTTCATGGCAAGGGATCGTACTCCCATCTCGTCACTCTGACGATTTGTGGGGTCCATTTGTGCGGAGGCCCCCTTCTGGTGGCAGCATGGGCCGTGTGACGTCACCCGCACCCCTGGAGATCGAACGCACCGAGTCGGCGGAGGAGGTCTTCGCCGTACCCGAGCCGGACGTCCCCTGGGTCACGATCGTGCACAACGACCCGGTCAACCTCATGAGCTACGTCGCGTATGTCTTCCAGGCGTACTTCGGCTACTCCAAGGACAAGGCCCACAAGCTCATGCTCGACGTCCACCACAAGGGCCGCGCGGTCGTCTCCAGCGGAAGCCGCGAGGAGATGGAACGCGACGTGCAGGCGATGCACGGCTACGGTCTGTGGGCCACCCTCCAGCAGGACCGGAAGTAGCGACCCATCCCGATGCCAGGACATTTCGAACCGCTCCGCGACGGCGGCGCCGCCGTCGCCCTCGACGACGTCGAGATCTCGATCATCCGCTCGCTGGCCGTGCAGCTCCTGGAGCTGATCGGCCCAGGACCGGGTGAGGACGCCTCCGACGACCCCCTCGCGGAACTCTTCGCCGAGGGCCCGAGCGAGCCGCCCGCCGACCCGGTGCTCCGGCGCCTGTTCCCGGACGCCTACACCGACCCGGAGCAGGCCCCCGACTCCCCGCAGGACGCGGAGGAACGGATGGCGCACTCCGCCGAGTTCCGCCGCTTCACCGAGAACGACCTCCGGGCCGGCAAGCGCGAGAACGCCCTCGCGGTGGTCCGCACCCTGGACTCGCTGACCCCCGGCGGCGACGGCGGCGCGATCCTCAAGCTCACCGCCGAGGAGTCCCGGCAGTGGCTCGGCTCGCTCAACGACCTGCGCCTGGCGATCGGTTCACGCCTCGACATCGCCGACGAGGACGACACCGACGACCTCTACCGGCTCCCGGACGAGGACCCGCGCAAGCCGATGGTGATGGCGTACCTCTGGCTGGGCGGCCTCCAGGAGACCCTGGTCAACACCCTGATGCGCTGACCGCGACAGCCGCCGTCCCGGCCCCTCGGAGTTCGATCCGAGTTCGATCCGAGTTCGATCGGAGTTCGCTCAGAGGACGCTCAAATCCGAATAACGATCACGTCACCGCGACGGCCAGGAATGCTGGCCGTCGCTCCTTTTTGTCCGCTTCTTCCTGTGGTGTACGCCACAAACGCCCCCGTCGATCAAGATTGCGACCGTGATAAATCTTCACGACCGCCCGGCGGACGCCACCCATGTCCCGCCGGGTTCGCCATGCGGCCGACGGACCTCGGCCGGGCAGCTCCAGTCCATGGGGGGATTCGGAGAAAGGCGCACCACACATGACCTCCGCTCAGGTCGGGACGGACAAGACCCCCGAGGAGGGGTACGAGCGCGGGCTCGGCAGCCGTCAGGTCCAGATGATCGCGATCGGCGGCGCCGTCGGCGTCGGACTGTTCCTGGGAGCCGGGGCGAACATCGCCAAGGCCGGCCCCAGCCTCATCTTCATGTACGCCCTCGCGGGCGTGATCATCTTCTTCATCATGCGGGCACTGGGCGAACTGCTCCTGTACCGCCCGGTGTCGGGCTCCTTCGCGGAGTACTCCCGCGAGTTCCTCGGCCCGTTCTTCGGCTACTTCACCGCCTGGACGTACTGGCTGATGTGGGTGGTCACCGGCATGGCCGAACTCACGGCCGCCGCCATCTACGTCAACTACTGGTTCCCGGCCGTCTCCCAGTGGGTGACCGCGCTCGCCTTCCTGGTGATCCTCTTCGTGGCCAACCTGATCTCGGTGAAGCTCTTCGGTGAGATCGAGTTCTGGTTCTCGATGGTCAAGGTCACCGCCCTCATCGGCATGATCGTGATCGGCCTGGGCGTGCTCACCTTCGGCTTCAGCAGCGCCGGTGACACCGCCTCCGTCGCCAACCTCTGGCAGTTCGACGGCTTCTTCCCCAAGGGCATCGGCTCGTCCCTGATGACCCTCCAGGGCGTCATGTTCGCCTACCTCGCGGTCGAGCTGGTCGGCGTCACCGCGGGCGAGTCCGAGAACCCGGAGAAGACCCTCCCCAAGGCGATCAACACCCTCCCGTGGCGCATCGCCCTCTTCTATGTAGGCGCCCTCACGGTCATCCTCTGCGTCGTCAAGTGGACCGAATTCGCCCCGGGCGTCAGCCCGTTCGTCGAGGCGTTCGCGAAGATCGGCATCCCGGCGGGCGCCGGAATCGTCAACTTCGTCGTCCTCACGGCAGCCCTCTCCTCCTGCAACTCGGGCATGTACTCCACCGGCCGCATGCTCCGCACCCTCGCGGACAACGGCGAGGCCCCGAAGGTCTTCAGCAAGCTCTCCGCCTCGAAGACCCCGGCGACCGGCATCACGATCTCGGTGGCCTTCATGGGCATCGGCGTGGTCCTCAACTACGTAGTCCCGGAGAAGGCGTTCGGCTACGTCACCTCGGTCGCCACCGCCGCCGGCATCTGGACGTGGTTGATGATCCTGATCAGTCACGTCCTCTACCGCCGCGCGGTCGACGCGGGCCGCCTCCCGGCCTCGTCCTTCCCGGCCCCCGGCGGCGCGAAGTTCTCCTACGTGGCCATCGCGTTCCTGCTCTTCGTCACCGGCCTCATCGGCTACGACCCCGACTCCCGCGTCTGCCTCTACGTCATGGCCGGCTGGACCCTGGCCCTGGGCGCCGGCTGGTTCGTCCTCAAGTACCGCAACCCGCAGGTCACCGAGCGCCGCGACCTGGAGTTCGAGAAGGTCGGCTAGTCACGCGCTTTCACCATGTGGGCCGTCCTGTACCACCACTCGGTACAGGACGTCCCACCCGTCGCCCACCACCACCCTGCCTGACGCGCTGCGCGCGGCCCCTTTTGATTTCCTGCTTATCCTGACGACCATGCCGACCCTGACCATCACCCAGGCCCTCTTCGACCAGATCGTCGCCCACGCGCGCGCGGACCACCCCGACGAGGCGTGCGGAGTCGTCGCGGGCCCGGAGGGTGAGGGCCGCCCCGAGCGCTTCATCCCGATGCTGAACGCGGCCCGCTCACCCACGTTCTACGAGTTCGACTCGCAGGACCTGTTCAAGCTCTACCGCGAGATGGACGACCGCGACGAGGAGCCGGTGATCATCTACCACTCCCACACCGCGACCGAGGCCTACCCCTCCCGCACCGACATCTCCTACGCCAACGAACCCGGCGCCCACTACGTCCTCGTCTCCACCGCCGACTCCGACGAGGCCGGCCCCTTCCAGTTCCGCTCGTACCAGATCCTGGAAGGCGAGGTCACGGAGGAGGAGGTCAAGGTGGTGGAGTCGTACTGATCCGGTCCTGATCTCGTACTCCGGATGAAATCCGTCCGAAGTGTGAGATCCCCTACCGAGGACCGGACAGGGAATCGATACGATGAGCCCATGGTTCTTCTCGACGTGAGCGACAAGGCGCCGGGCACGCTGCTCGTGGCGCGGCTGCACGTCGACCTGTGCAGGCTCAGCAGCGCCATCTGTTGACCCTCGCGCAGTCGCCGTAGGCCGTGCGCCCCGGCGCGCCCATGATCGTGCCGCGCGCCCACCGAGACCAGACCCCTTCCGCTTCCGACAGGAGCCCCTTGCCATGGCCATCGAGGTCCGCATCCCCACCATCCTCCGCACGTACACCGGCGGCGAGAAGGCCGTCGAGGCTGCCGGTGAGAACCTCGCCGCGCTCTTCGCCGACCTCGAGACCCGGCACGCGGGCATCCAGGCCCGCATCGTGGACGGCGGCGAACTGCGCCGCTTCGTCAACGTGTACCTGAACGACGAGGACGTTCGCTTCCTCGACGGCATCAACACCAAGCTGTCGGACGGCGACAACGTCACGATCCTGCCGGCCGTCGCCGGCGGCATGCGCTAAGGCCCGCTGACCGCTGATGCGTTACGACTCCCCGCTGGCCGCGGTGGGCAACACCCCTCTGGTGCGCCTGCCGCGGCTCTCGCCGTCCACCGACGTCCGCATCTGGGCCAAGCTGGAGGACCGCAACCCGACCGGCTCGGTCAAGGACCGCCCGGCCCTGCACATGATCGAACAGGCGGAGAAGGACGGCCGCCTCACACCCGGCTGCACCATCCTGGAGCCGACCTCCGGCAACACCGGCATCTCGCTCGCGATGGCCGCGAAGCTCAAGGGCTACCGCATGGTCTGCGTGATGCCCGAGAACACCTCCCAGGAACGCCGCGACCTGCTCAACATGTGGGGCGCGGAGATCATCCCCAGCCCCGCGGCGGGCGGCTCCAACACGGCAGTCCGCGTGGCGAAGGAGCTCTCCGCCGAACACCCGGACTGGGTCATGCTCTACCAGTACGGCAACCCCGACAACGCGGGCGCCCACTACGCCACGACCGGCCCGGAGATCCTCACCGACCTCCCGTCGATCACCCACTTCGTGGCGGGCCTCGGCACCACGGGCACGCTGATGGGCGTAGGCCGCTACCTCCGCGAACACAAGCCGGACGTGAAGATCGTCGCCGCCGAGCCGCGCTACGACGACCTCGTCTACGGCCTCCGCAACCTCGACGAGGGCTTCGTCCCCGAGCTCTACGACGCGTCCGTCCTGACGACCCGCTTCTCGGTCGGCTCGGCCGACGCGGTCACCCGAACCCGCGAACTCCTCCAACAGGAGGGCATCTTCGCCGGCGTCTCCACGGGCGCGGCCCTCCACGCGGCGATCGGCGTGGGCAAGAAGGCCGTAGCGGCGGGGGAGACCGCGGACATCGCCTTCGTGGTGGCGGACGGCGGCTGGAAGTACCTGTCGACGGGCGTGTACACGGCGGCAACGACAGAGGAAGCGATCAAAACGCTCCAGGGCCAACTCTGGGCATGATGAAAAGGGGCTGAGGGCAGCTAGGTCAGGGGCGCGGGGAACTGCGCGACCAGCCCCCACCCGCCCGCAGTCAAAGAACAACCGTTAGCCGGTGAGGTGACGGACCTGATCCCACAGGACCGGGTCCACCACCCC
>NZ_JBLTJC010000387.1:0-9492 GCF_048158785.1 Streptomyces colwelliae
GTGGGGCGAGGGTGTGGTGGGGGCGGATCTGAGTACTCGTACTCTGTCGCGGCTCCGGCAGTGGGGGAACCCTCGTACACATGACCGAGAAGCTGCTGAGCCCCCTGCGGACGCGCCCCTGGGCGGAACGCTGGCTGACCCGGACGCTCGGTGCGGGGGGCGCGACGGCGGCGTACGCCATCTGCGTCCCGTCGGGATCGGTGCCGGTGTCGGTGGCGGGTGAGGTGTCCGGTGGCGGCGGGGTTTTGCTCGCGGTGATCCTGGTGTGCCTGGCGGGCTACTTCGGTCATCGGGACGACCTGGCCTGGCCGCTGCTGTTGGTGGCGGTGCCGCCGGCGGTGCAGATGTATGTGTCGTTCGAGTCGGAACAGCCGTTGGCGTGGGCGTTCGCGACGTTGGTGATCGCGGCGGGGGCGTTGGTCGCGGCGACGGTGGGACGCTGCTTCCGGCCGCGCGAGGAGGATCCGACGGACGGTCTGCTGTGCGCCGCCGCCCACCGACCTTGAGGAGCCGTATTCCAGTTGTTGTCGGGTGCGGGTTGTTTGTGGCTGGTCGCGCAGTTCCCCGCGCCCCTAGGTGGTTTGGGGGTGCGGCTTCGTCCTGGGTGCGGGTGCGTTTCGGCGCCTGGGGTGCGTTGTGGGTCGGCGCCGCGCCGGGGGGTATCCGTCCTCGGATCGGCGCGGGGGCTGTTTGTCACCGGCTTGACCGTGTTGACGCGCCGACCGCTGCGGGCGGACACCCCCCGACACGTCGCCTTGCCGCCGTACGCGGCCGACGGAGTCATGCGTGCCGGTCGGCGACCGCCCAGGACGCTAGGGCTACGGCGCCGGCGACCCCGAAGACCGCGGGCCAGGCGCCGATCTTCTTGGCCAGGGGGTGGGAGCCGGCGAACGCGGCGACGTAGGCGACGGTGAGTGCTCCCGCTGCCTTTCCGCCGGCCTGTTGGCGCCACTGCTGTGCGGCGGTGGTCCCGGCCACGGCGAGGACGACACCGCCGAGCTGCCGCTTCCTGGTCCAGCGGGCCACGCCGTACCCGCCGACCAGTCCGCTCGCGGCGACCACCGCGCTGGGAATGTTGGGGACCTTGGTCATGACGTGCCTCCTGGGGCGGCGGATCGGCTGGTAGCAGGGAATCCTATCCGGTTGATAAGAGTCGCCTGTCATCGGCATAAGTGAATTATCTGAATTCAATTCGCATTGCTGTGGAACCTGAAATTATTGTGTCCACGTGACGATCCATTGAGATTTCGGTAAGAAACTCGATAATCTTGTCAACAATCGCGTGAACGGGCGGCCGGCTGCCCGTTGCGTGTCTCTCACCCCTGCCATCCCTGCTTGCGACCGCTGACGAGCGGGCGATCCATGCTGCCCATGTGGCGGGGACGTCGTTCTGGAATTGCTGGAATCGAAGGAGTCGTTCGTGAGTAGAGAAAGAACCCGTCTGGTGCGTACGAGACGGACCTGGCGTGGAATAGCGGGAGCCGTCACGGCAGTCGTGCTGGTCGGCGGTGGTTTCGCCGTGGCGAATGCCTCCACGGATACGCAGACGGGTAAATCGGCCGCGGGCGCCAAGCATCCGGTCGACAAGAAGGCCACCGGTACCGGCGCCGTGGTCAGCGCGGCCAACGAGTTCCTGAACACCCTGGACGCCGACCAGCAGGCGGAGGTGCTGCTGGACTTCTCGCAGGCCAACGCGACCGCGTGGTCGAACCTCCCGTGCGGCTCGACCTGCCGCCCCGGCATCCAGCTGGGCTCCCTGACGGACACTCAACTCGCCGCCGCCATGAAGGTGGTGAAGCTCGCCACGGGCACCGGCAAGGGCACCGGGTACGACCAGATCACGCAGATCCTCAAGGCCGACGACGTGCTCAACGCCGCACAGGCCACCAGCTCCGCCGGTCCGGCGCCGTCGGACACCGCGTCGAGCACGGCCTCCGCCGACCCGTCCGCCAGTGCGACGGCCACCGATGCCCCGACCGACGTCCCGACCGGCACCCCGCCGTCCGGCGGCGCCGGCGGCGGAATGGGCGGCTACGGCAGCGGCGTCTACTTCCTCGCGTTCCTCGGCACCCCCTCGGTGACCGGCACCTGGCAGCTGCACTTCGGCGGCCACCACCTCGCCGTGAACCAGACGTACAAGAAGGGCAAGGTGGCGGGCGCCAGCCCGTTCTTCGTCGGTGTCGAGCCCAGCAGCTGGACCGACGACGACGGCACCACGTACTCGCCCCTGGACGCGCAGCGCGACGGCATGCTCGCCCTGACCGGCAGCCTGAGCACGGAGCAGCTGGCCACGGCCAAGCTGACCGAGTCGTTCAGCGACGTGCTCCTCGGCCCGGGTGAGGACGGCCAGTTCCCGGCGACCAAGGAAGGCATCAAGGTCAGTTCGCTGTCGCCGAAGCAGCAGCAGCTGGTCCTGAAGGCCATCCACCCCTGGATCGCCAACGTGGACGACGCCACCGCGAAGAAGCTCATGAAGACGTACGCGAATGAGCTGAATCAGACCTACGTCGGCTACTCCGGCGGCACCGCGCTGGACACCCAGGGCGACTACGTGCGCATCGACGGCCCGGGCGTGTGGATCGAGTTCGTCTGCCAGAACGGCCTCGTCTTCCAGGGCAAGGTCCACTACCACACCGTGTACCGCGACCACACCCGCGACTACGGCAGCGAGTTCACCTTCTCATGACCCGACCGCGAACTTGGCTGACCACAGCGCTACTTCGCCTGGTGGCCGGGATCGCGATCGCGGTACCGGCGGCGCTCCTGCTCGGAGCGTCGCCGGCCGCCGCGCACCCGATGCCGCACTCGGTGGTCCAACTCGACGTGTACCAGGCCTCGGTGACCGCGCGGCTGGCGCTGCCGGTCGACGACTTCTCCCGGGCGAGCGGCATCGATCTGAACACGATCGAGTCAACCGCCCTGCCTGCGAAGGCCGTTGCGATTCGCACCTACCTCGTCCGGCACATCCACCCGACCACCCTCAAAGGCAAGGTGTGGCAGGTCAGCGTCGGCGCGCTGAGCCTCAGCCGCACCGAACAGACCTCCACCGGCCCGTACCGCGAGCTGATCGCGAAGGCCGTACTCACCCCGCCTGCGGGCGCCGACGTACGGCACTTCACCCTCGACTACGACGTGATCGTGCACCAAGTGGTCACGCATGTAACGCTGGTGTCGGTTCGTCAGGACTGGGCCGCGGGTCGGGTCGAGGGCGACGGTGCCACGCAGGTGGGCACCATCCGCCTCGACGTTCGGCACATGAAGGTGCCGCCGCTGGTCGTGGACCTTGGTGAGGGCAGCGTCTGGCGCGGCTTCGTCGCGATGCTCGAACTGGGCGGCAACCACATCCTCACCGGCACCGACCACCTGCTGTTCCTGCTCATCCTGCTGCTGCCCGCACCGCTGTTGGCGGCCGGGGGACGCTGGAACGGCCTGGCCGGCCCCCGCGCTGCCCTGTCCCGTATCGGCCTCATCACGTTGGCCTTCACCATCGGTCACTCCGTCGCTCTTGCGGCAACTGCCCTCACTCGCTTCGAGATCCCCGGACGGCCGGTCGAGGCGTTCATCGCGGTCAGCATCCTCGTCGGCGCGGTCCACGCGATCCGTCCGTTGTTCCCCGGCAAGGAAGCGATCGTGGCGGGCGTCTTCGGTCTGGGCCACGGCATGGCGTTCTCATTCGTACTCGCCGAAATGCACCTGTCCACAGCCCAGTTGGCGACCAGCCTGCTGGCCTTCAACCTGGGCATCGAACTGGTCCAGCTCCTGCTGGTCTGCCTGGCGTTGCCGTCGCTGCTGGTCCTTGCGAGGTTGCGTGTGCAGCCCGCGCTGCGGGTGGGCGGTGCGTTGATCACGGCCACTGCGGCCGTCGGCTGGCTGGCGGATCGGTTGGGGCTGGCCAACCCCGTCGCGCGGGTGGCCGACAGTGCCGGATCGCATACGGCGGGGATGCTGACGGGGCTTGCGGTGGCGGCGGTTGCGGCGGGTGTATGGACGTTGGTCGTACGTCAGCGTCAACGCCAACGCGAGGGCGGGCTGGCGGAGTTGGGGACAGTGACGTAGGAGACAAGGATGTAGGAGACAAGGACGTAGAAGACGCGGATGCGGGCCGGGGTGTGGGATTCCCCGGCCCGCATCCGTGCTCGGTGGCTCAAGAGGAGAGCCACTCCGTGGCGTTGAGGGCGAGGGCGGCGTTGGTGGCGCCGGTGTCGTTCCAGCCGTCGTAGAGCGTGTTGCCGGACTGGCCGGTGCCGTCGTCGATCGGCGAACTGTCGCCCCAGAACGCGACCTTGCCGCTGCCGAAGGTGCTGGTCGCGAAGAAGGCCCCGGTGTTGCCGGAGTAACCGGAGCGGTACAGAAGCCCCTTGGCGTTCGCGTTGTCGGCGGGCTTGAGGGTGGCCGTGGTGCCGTTGGCGATCAGGCTCTTGGTGACGGTGCCGAAGGAGCCGTGCAGCACGGCGTTGCTGCTGTCGCTGATGGCGGCCGGGTAGCCGGAGGTGATGTTCAGCGAGTCGATGGAGAGGCCGAACGGGTCGGTCGAGTCGACGCTGTTGTTGGTCATGAGGTCGTTGAGGATCTGGACCGCGTCGTAGCCGTCGTTGTTGCGGTCGGACCCGGTGTGGTCGGAGATCATGAACAGCCCGCCGCCGGCCTTCACGAAGTTCATGATGGCGGTCTTCTCGGCGGTCGTGAACTCGATGTTCGGCTCGGGCAGCACGAGCGTGTCGAAGTTCGACAGGTCGGTCGCCGAGGAGCCCCCGTAAGTGAGCGCGCTGGTCGCGGTCTTGAGGCTGTAGTCGCCGGTCTTCTGAAGGGCGATGCCCCACGAGGAGAGCGCTCCGGTCCAGTCCTTGTCGGAGGAGGGGGAGGAGTCCTGGGCCAACGGGTCCGGCTTGCTCGTGGAGATGATCCAGTCGGCGTTGCCCGCCTCCTCGGCGTGCCCGTCGTCGAACAGGACGCGGTGCGTGGTGGCCGCGTGCGCGGGGGTGACGGTGGCCGCCTGCACGGCAGCTCCCGTGGCGAGCATGCCGAGCACGGTGAGAGCGGTGGTGAACCTGCGACCTGACGTGAGGGTGCGTGTGCGTGTCATGGACTTGCCAAGGCTGAGCATCCGGTGAACCTCCGTGGAGTGGGGGGATTCCATCAGTGGGGGGTGGAGTGAACAGGGGTGCGGGTGCTGAGGGTGCTGCGGATGTCGCTGACTGCGGTGAATCTTCGCGCGTAGACCGGTAGTTGAGTGATCACCGATCGGCACAAGGGAGGACGGTACACAGAAGATCGGGGGCGCCGGGAGGGGGTTTTGGCGGTTCACGTAGATCTCTTACTCGGCGACCTTGAGTCGCCCTCATTTGGTCAACTCTTGATCGTCCTTGACCTGTTCGTGGCAGACTTGGAGGGGCGAGATGTGTGTGCTCGCGCGATGTCACGACTGAACGGGGGACGGGAATCGTGTCGTGGGACGAGGAATGGGCACAGCTCAAGGCGGACGCGCTGGCCCGGCAACAGCCGTCGACGCAGATGCGGTTGAACCAGTTGCCGGCCGATCGGGGCGGCTCGTCCACCGGGCCGGCCGGCGGTGGCGCGGACGGGTTCTCCGTCAACGCGGCCTCGGTCGACGGGAGTTCGCATCTGCTCATCGAGATCGCGGGCGTCCTGTACGAGGGACGCATGGACGGGGAGAACGCCACGATGGCCCGGGTGCCCCGATCCCACCCGGACGTGGCCTCGAACGTCGAGGCGTTCGCCCGGTTCGCCCAGGACCAGTACACGGACGCGGTCGTCCTGCTGGCGGCGCTGTCGGGCAAGCTGAAGTCCGCGAACAACGCGTACACGCAGTACGACGGTGACGTACGCGGGCAGCTGAACTCCGTTCTGGTGGCGGGCCGTTACACCGAACCAGGGAACCGGTGATCCCGTGGCCCACCGAGCGGACGTCGAGTTCCTGGAGGACGCGAACCCGGCACTCATCGGCCGTAGCGCCGCCGAGTTCACGCGTTTGCACAAGCTGATCGACACCACCGACGACGCCTTCCGCAAGGCGGTGAAGGTGGACTGGCGGAGCGACGCCCGCGAGTTGTACGCGAAGCGGCTGAGCGAGGCCAAGGATCTCACCGACGCCCTGTCGGAAGCCTTCCGCAGAGTGGGGAACGCCCTGACGACGTATGCGGACGCGGTCACCACGGCCAAGAGCCACTACAAGAGCGGCAAAGCCAGCGAAGGCAAACTGTCCGAGGTGATGTCCCGGGAGGCCACCGCCGTCACCCCGACCGCCCGCGCCGCGGAGCCCATGAGGCAGTGGGAGGACCTCCGGGGCACCACGGGCGTCATGGACTGGTTCGCGGAACTGACGGTCGACATCGACGCGATCCGCGAGGACGCCGAGCGCTACTACAACCAGACCAGTGGCCACTACGGCGACGCCCGGCGCGTGGAGTCCGAGGCGCGCGAGACGTGCGTCGCGGACATCAAGGCCGCCAACCGTTCCCTTCCCGACTTCCAGAGCCCCATCGCGGACCCGGGTCAGTTCCTCAGGAACCTCGGCCCGTTGCAGGCCGAGGCCCGCCAGGCGAGCGACAACCCGTACGCCCAACTCCCGGGCGCCGGGCCGAAGGTGGACTCGATCCCCACCATGGGCGGGAACGTCGTGGTCAACGAGACGCTGTCACGCATCCAGACCCGCATAGACGGACTGCCGGGCGCCGAGGGCAACAACTACTGGCTGCCGTCCAACTCCGACGAGAGCCGCCGCCAGTACATCTCGGCCAATAGCGCCGTCATCAAGGCCGCCGCCCAGGACGCGGGCCTGCCGCCCGAGATGGTCGCCGGCATCGCCTGGCAGGAGGTCGAGGGCGATCCGGGCGTCCTCGACGACCTGGCCTACGAAGGCCGCAAGATCCTCCCCTTCAGCGAGGACCCCGACCGCACCTCGATGGGCCCCATGTCCATCCAGGTCCGCCGCGCCGCCGAGGTCCTCGGCTACGACCCGAACCACCTCACCGACATGCAGCGGGACGTCGTGGTGGACTCGATCAAGGACCCGGCCAAGAACATCTTCATCTCCTCGGAGTACCTGGCCCAGCTCAAGGCGGAGAGCGGCTTCGCGGATGTCCCGCCGGACCGGATGACCCGAGCCCAGCTCCAGGAGCTGGCCGCTCGCTACAACGGCGGTCCCTACTATGAGGACCCCGCCGCCCAGGCTTACGGTCGCGGCTTCGACCGCAAACTGGACGACGCCAAGGAGGCACTGAAGTGACCAGCCCTGTCCGCCCCACGACCCCGCACGCGGACGTACGGGCGCCCCGCCCCCCGCGCACCCGCGTCGCATCAGCGATCTGCGCCCTCGTCCTCACCCTGGGCCACCTGGTGACGGCCTACATGACGCTCCTGGCCTACGCGGCCGACCCCGCGGGCCCCTGGGACAGTGAAACGGTCGCCCACTCGAACTTCGCGGCCGGCTTCGCCCTGGCGCTCACGGCCGTGACGGCGGGGCTGAGCTGGGTGTTCGTCAAGGCGGGATGGGTTCGCAGGTGGTGGTACGCGGTTCCGGCGGGGCTGGCGGTCGCGGCGGTGCTTCGGCTTACGTTGCTGGCTCCGGAGCTCTGACCGGTCGGTTCGGAAAAGGAAGGGGGGTGCCGGGCGCCGTGATGGAGGCGGCCCGGCACCGGAGTACTGACGTGCGGTGCTGATGTGTGGTGCTGACGTGTTGTGGTGCTGCCGAACCGCCGCTTACCGGACGTCGACGAAGTCGCCGGGCGCTGTCGCCGCGGCGGTGGTGGCGGTGCCCGCGAAGACGTAGCGGTAGTAACCGTCGACCGTGGCCTTCGTGGTGGTCTTCAGGACGCCGGTGCTGTTGGTCCTGACCGTCTTGAGGGTGGTGTAGGCGCTGCTGCTCTTCTTACGGAACTGCAACTTCACGGGCTGGGACACGTACCCCGCGTACTTGCCCGTCGACCAGTTGGCGCGGGCCAGCTTGCCCGTGACCGTGATGGTCTTGCCCTTCTTGACCGGCTCGGGCGTGGCGTTGGCGGTCAGCGTGGAGGCCTTCTTGATCGCGGCGGTGGCGACGTCGTCGTTGTAACTGGCGTTCGCGTACAGGTCCCAGGCACCCAGGAACAGCTTCCAGGTCCCGGCCACACCGTTGTCCTTCATGTCGGTGGCGGGGTGGATGTTGAAGACGGCCTTGCAGGTGTAGGTGCCCTGGGTCGCCGTCTCCGTGCAGTCGGGGTCGTCGTCCGTCCCCAGCCCGCCGGTGATGCCGTCCGTGGTCGAACTGTCGGTGCCCTGCCACAGGAAGGCCTCGGTGAGGGCGACGCCGTTCGAGTCCGTGGCGGTGTACGTGACGGTCACGGACTTCGTGCCGGTGGTGCCGAGGACGATGTCCTTTCCGCCGTTGATGACGGCGCGCGAGAACTTGGTGTTGCCCAACGAGTCCCTGGGCTGAACGGCCTTGGAGGCGAAGGAAGTTGGCCCCGCCGCCGCACCCGTACGCTCCGCCGCCTGGGCGGCCACCGGAAGCGCGAGCGCGGACAGGACGACGGCACCGGACACGACACCGGACACAGCGGCGGCCGCAACGCGTATACGCATGTTCCCCCCACGGAACCTGAGAGGCCCGCCCAAGTCTCCCCTTGGCCGGGCCTGTTGATCTCCGCATGATAGGGACTCAGGTCGGAAATGGTGAAGATCTCTTGGGCAATAAGTGCGTAAGGGGCCAGTGGGGCTTGGGGAGTTGATAGCGGCCCAGGCCCAGGCCGAGGCTCACGGTCGCGACTTCGCCTGCAAACGGGACGACGCCAAGGGGGCCCTGAGGTGACCAGCCCTGTCTGTCGCCCCCGGCACACCCGCACACCCGCATCGCATCCGCGCTGAGCAGTGGCCCAACGGCGCCCGCCGGTCCGGCAGTTCGTGGCAGGATCTGCCGACATGGAATTCTCCGAGGTGGTCCGCCGGCGACGCATGATCCGTCACTACTCCGACAAGCCGATGACCCCGGAGGTGATCGAACGCGTCCTCGCCTCCGCGCTACGAGCCCCCTCGGCCGGCTTCTCCCAGGGCTGGGCCTTCCTCGCCCTGACCGACCCGGCCGACCGCGCCCGCTTCTGGCCGTTCGTCCCCACCCGGGTGGAGAACACCCCGACGATGCAGGACGCCCCGCTGGTCGTGGTACCCCTGGCGCACAAGGCCGCCTATCTGGCGCGCTACGCCGAACCCGACAAGGGCTGGGAGGACCGCGCCGAAGCCCGCTGGCCCGCGCCGTACTGGTACATCGACACGGGCATGGCCTCCCTGCTGATGCTCCTGACCGCGGTCGACGAAGGCCTCGGCGCCTGCTTCTTCGGCATCATGCCGGAGCATCTCCAGCCGTTCCGAGCCGAGTTCGGGGTGCCGGACGAGTACGACCCGATCGGCGGGATCACGATCGGGTACCGGGCGGAGGATGCTCCCGAGCAGAGCGGGCGGGTCGCGGAACGGCGGCGGGGTGTGGGGGATGTCGTGCAT